>JBHIFI010000047.1:0-12686 GCA_046761005.1 Thermoplasmata archaeon | reverse complement strand
GCCAATGCAGACGGTGCCGCGTGCCTGATAGTCACGAATGACGAGAGAGCGAAGGAGGTCTCCGACACTCCTGTATGGATTGCTGGAATGGGATCCGCTTCGGCCCCTATGTCCATCCTCAGGAGGGAAAGTCTCAGTGAGATACCCAGCGCCATAGAGGCTACGCGAAAGGCCTACAAGATGGCGGGGATTGAGCCCAAAGATGTGGATGTTGCTGATGTCCACGATTGCTTCACAATCGCTGAGATAATCGCCTATGAAAACCTCGGTTTCTGCGGTAAGGGCGAGGGCGGGAAGATGGTCGAGGAGGGTGAGACATACATTGGCGGGCGGATACCGGTGAACGTGGACGGCGGACTGAAGAGCAAGGGCCATCCAGTGGGTGCCACGGGGACTTCCATGGCGGTGGAGGCGGTGAAGCAACTGAGAGGAGAGGCGGGCGAGAGACAGGTCGATGGCGCAGAGGCGGCTCTCACGCATAACATCGGAGGCATAGGTCAGTACTGCTTCGTCAACATCTTCAAGAGGTGATAGTCTGAGCAAATTGGGCAAGGTGGATTTCGTTCCTTTCTCCAAGATTGAAGGACTGGAGGAGAAGCTGAAGGAGGGGAAGATATCTGGCACGAAGTGCAAGAAGTGCGGGAACATCTATCTCCCGCCAAGAATGGATTGTCCTGAGTGTCTGGACGAGGAAATGGAATGGGTGGACTGCGAGAATGAGGGCACCCTCGTCACGTATACCACGATTCACGCTGCTCCCGCTGGATTCGAGGAGGATGCTCCATACACCATCTGTCTCGTGGATATCGAGGGGGGAGGAAGACTTCTAGGATGGCTGGACGGGGCTGAAGAAGATCTCGCGATTGGGATGAAGGTTAGCGTGGGAATAAGAAGCCTTCCTGAGGAGAGGATGATCTACTGTATCACTCCCGAGAAGTGAGGCCCTTCTCACTTGAAGTGACCTTTCATTCCGAAGCGAGTAGATAATTTACATTCAGGTATCTCTCACAGCTTGGAGAATTGCTGAATGGGTCCACTGGTACAAAAGGCTGTACCAGAATAACTTTAGTGTAGAGGCGGTTTGAATTACGAAGACGTTTCGGAGGGGGAGGCTGTGGGACAGAATTAGTCAGTGTACAGATTGAACAGATTATGCCACACAGCCCCTTATTCGGAAAGGTTAAAGTGCTATGAAGCAATATTATACAATGGTATAATAGTGTTAGACATAGATTCGTATCACATTGAAGTCCTCAGGACAACGGCGAACGGGTTATATTCCATAACAGGGTTAGTCAGAGCTTTGAACATGTCGCCTAATACCATTGTCAAAAAGGTGAATGAACTACTTGAACACGGCTTTCTTGAGAGAATGGATGTGTCCAAATACGGAGGAGGCAACTCCCCTAAAGTTGTCTCTCCGAGCGAGGAAGGGAAGAAGCTTTTGGGGATCCTAGCTGCGGCGGATTTCAGGTTCCTACACAAGAAACACAATGTTCTCGCAGGCCCAAAACTTACCTTCTCAAGGCTCGGAATCACGTTTATCGGCGGAAGAGACTTATTTGCGCCGAAGCATGTGGAAACGCCGTTCTACGATGTCGTGGTGTGCGACCCCTTCATGTTCGAAGACATAGTAGAAGGGGACGGCTTAGTTTACCCAGGAATCGAAAGTTTCATTGTTTGGATCATAGAAAGCAGGAATCCGAGATTTATCGGTGCCACACCTCTCATTCTCAAGGCTCTCAAGGATGTAGACCTTGACCATCTAAAATATCTGGCTATGATGCGGGAAGCGATTAGAAGGCTGAACCTCTTATTGGAGATTGCCGGGCTTGAAAAATATGCCGACATGAGTCTGCAAGGGCCCGACAAAACCGAGACGATGCTCGAGGTCGTTACAACCGGCGACGAACGTATGAGCGAACTCGGGAGAAAATACGGCGTGGTTAATGTCCCCAGCAAGCAATTGTTCGAGGACATGGAGAAGCTCTATGGAGGTAGCTTGAAGTGGTAACCGACATAACAGCGTCCGATATCATCTCTTGGTTCCGAGAGGATATAGCTCCTAAAATCGGGCATCGATTGGAGATCGTTCCGCACGGCGGCACGGCTTTAGCTCTGAGAGGGCTTAAGGGCGGCACCAAGGACGTGGATATCAATACAACGACCCGAGGATGGTTCGACGAGCTCTGCAAAATCCTCGAGAGTATCGGTTACAAGAAGGAGTGGGATTTGATGGCCTGGCCTGGGAGAGAGCACAACATCAGATACGTCTCGGAGAGGTACGTTGTGGACACAGTGGGCGTGCATTTTCCCACATGGAACAACTGGTACATCACGGACACCATGAAGAGGAGAGCCGACCATCTAAAATTCGGTGAGTTGATCGTCGTCCTGCCAGACCCAGAAACCATTTTCCTATTCAAAACATATCCGTGCAGGGAGACTGACATAGTTGACCTCGATCACATCCAATCGGAGACGCCTCTGGACGTTGTCTATCTGAAAGAATCATTTGAGGAGCAGGAAACGCTGCTCCGCAACAGGGAAGACATCGACCCGGTTGTCAGCATAGTCAATCTTCGGGTCAGGTTCCGCCTATCTCTCTCAACCCTGAGGAAGATGTCCGAGAACAAAAGGATAGGGATGTTGCACGACTTCGCATCAATAAAGTCTAATGCACTCGACATAAGACTGGATGATGAAAAGCTGGCAAAGATGCTCAGCGCGTCAAGCCTAGAATGGGAGAGGTACATCCACAGAAATCACGGAAAATTCTCCGAGAGATTAGGGTTGTGATGGCGCGACCAGCTATTTTTTCAGATTCCTTTATCTTGCACGTGCAACAGCACTGATGAGTCTACCAATCTCCACCGACTTCCTTTCGGCGGGATGTTGTTACCGGATGTAGGTTTCTCAGGACGCATTGTGGAAACTCTCAGGTGTTTAGTGTCGCGTGACGGTTTCTCCTAGAGCATCGAGACCAGAAGGACAAACCAGATCGTAAAGAATCGGAGTTACGAGGATCGGTGTGTTTGGTCCCTATGTACTCGGGGATAGATGGAGGGAAGTGATGCGGATATCCTGAACGAGTTTTCCGAACAGATGGTGTGGGTGTTCTTGGACTCGAAAGAGTTTCTAGAAGAAATCTTGGGAGTGGACTTAGTCTCTGTCGAGGCTTTGAGGCCCTAGTTGAGTAATGTGGTCCTTGATGAGGTGGTCTGTGCTTGAGAAAGAGCCGATACGTGTTGTACCTAAAAGATATAAAAGACATAGTTGAGGCAATGTCGAGGATAGAGAATTACACCATTTTGACAGTCGACACACAGTAGGACATCATTGGACATATCGGAAACCGAAAAGGATCAAGACATTTATCTGACAAGATGTCCTGACTAGCGGCATTTCAAGCTTGGCACAGCTGCAGTGAGAAAGGCCAAATCCCTGGCACGAGGAGGAGGGGGCATTCGGCCTCGCCACAACAAACACTCTGAGTCGTTTACACAGATGTCTCTCCTTTCCCAAGATCAAGAACGTAAGCAGTCTTCCAGCTATTTCTCGTGAAAAGACACAGATCGCTTGCTCACTTTGTCGAGAGGACCGGCTCAGCACATCTATCGGTGAAAGAGCACCTATCGCATTTCTTCTTCCTGCAAAAGTCCTTGGCCAATCTCAACAGAGCAGTTTCCAAGGCGATGTACTGGCTTCGATTATCCTTCCAGAACTTCTTAAGGTCAATCCTCAACTTGGTTCCGGCAAGGCGCACCAGCTCGGAGGGCATTGGCTCTACATCCCAAACATTTAGCATCTCCCGCAGGAAAATGCTTACAGTAACGTCCCCGATACCCTTTGCAAGACCTTTTATCCTCATAACAAGGTCCTCCGAGGCGCTCGAAATCCTGTACAAATTGTTTAGACTAGAATCGTATCCTTCCTTGAGATTCTTGCTCAACTCCAGCAACTTATCAGCCGTTTTGAAGTCGTATCTTACATATCCGCCTGTATCGAGAGCATAGACAATATCATCCAATCCCTTCTCGATGATGGCGTCAGGTGTCACTAAACCCTCGACCGCTAGCCACTGGTAGGTCTTCTTCGCGATGCCCTCGGAAATTCTCGCACCAAATAGTACGGAAGCTATCATCCATTTAGAAATCTCATCATCTTTTCCGGAATCTACGTCTATTCCGAGTTCCCGAGAATATCTGTGACCTAACTGGTCGATTAAATTTCTGACAAGCTCTTCGTACAAGATTTGTCACCCTCGCTTCTCGTTGATGCCTGGTGCAACAGGCACTGGACGCTGAGAGGCCACCTCCCTATGATGATATCATATTCCTCTCAATTTCGGAAAGTGTCTCCCAGTATTATAGTCCTTTCCTCCCTCCCTCGAGACATCCGCCCCTCGGAAAGGGGATTGTTGTCCAGTCTCATACCTGACTTATGCAATTCCTTTTTTTCACTGGAAAAGAATAAGATGCGATTATTCTTTCACTACGTGTTGCCTTCCGGCTCATACACTAAACTCAAACTAAACTCAACGTCTTCCACCAATAGTTATATGCCAGGTAGAAGAAGGCGAGAAAAACGATGCCATGAGCAATGATATCCAAAAGAATCGAATCGACTAAAGGGAATATAACATCACCACAGGGATAGAAAACGGGATTGTTCTCGTGGTAGAGAATGTCGAGAAGGACATGGCTCACTGTCCCTATCAGGATGGAATAGATTATGACGGAGGGACGTCCTCGTTGTTCTAACACATCAATTCCGGCGAACTTGTAGACTCGTGTATCAGAAGAGCGCTCCTTGAAGTACTGAATGATCTTGGGCACGATGAACAAAGATGCTAGTAGTGCAAGTATCAGGTCGAAGGTAATGGCACCTATGAGTGAATGAGTGATGATACGTGCGACCTTCTCATATGCAGGAAGGAAAATCACGAAGGGCATAAACAGGTCAGGTATGACCGCACCAACGCTCAGTCCGATGAAATCGAATCTCTTCGGTCTTAGTATGAATAGAGGCCAAACGAGGGCACAATGGAATGCTGTGAAAGCCATACGACTTGAGCAATCAAGGTATCCGACGATATATTTCTACTGATAGCTTCGTCGAATAATCTATGCGCTCGTTCGAAAAATAACTCAGCCTCTAATGCCAATCAGTCCACGCGGCGTTGGGAGATTCGCGGAATCTGCGATTTCCTCAAAGCGCTCTATCCCAACCCGAGATAGTGCCTGACCTGCCTCTCTGATGGTCTCCCCTCAACAGCGATCTTGCCGTCCACGACCATCGTTGGAACTGCCCTTATCCCGTACTTCCTTGCCTTATCCAGACAGCTCATGTCATCACACCTCTCAAAGAGGTTGTACCCGGTCACGGTGCACTTTCCATACTTCACTCTTTCAATGATCTCCATCGTTTCCTTGCAGAGAGGACAGCTCGCGGTAAAGACTTCCACTTCGGCCATGTCATCACCACTTCATTCCCACCATATCGTTTGTTGTGCGAAAAGGATTTCGTCCTCGTTGCAGCTCATATAGAAACTACCGCTCGATTGAATAGCATGTTTTCAACCGAGTGTCGGAGGCCGCTCGAATACGCTGAGCTCGCCGAGATGTTATAGGAGCTGAGAAATGTCCGACTTCCTATTGGAATGGGCCTTCCCCTCAGGCTTCAACGTTTCGCTACTTGCGGAAAGCTCGGAGACGGAAAGAGGGTCAGCTGCCCGCTACACTTCTCAGCGGTCCTCTTCTTGTTTCGGCGGGCACTTGACGCTACCGTAGGAACAGAACACGCAACAATAACCTTGCTTTGGCCTAAGGATCGTCCTACAGTTAGCGCATTCATAGAAATATTGACAGGCGTCCGTTGGCATTGATTCTTCCTTTTCAAAACCGCATTCAGGACACGTTATTGTCGACTTCAGTTGCACAACCGCGCCTCCTATATCACCACATCATGGTAAACGCCCTACATTGACAACTCCCACGATGATCCTGCTCCTTCCATTCTAGGCTTTTTAAACCCCTCGCGGAGAGCGTTGCGTACGACCTCCGAACAGGACATCTTCATCTCTTCTGATAGGCTTTCCATCTCGTTGGGTTCACCTTCTGGGAGACGGACCTGAACATACTTCATTATTACAAAGTAAGTACTTGCATCACGATGAACCTTTCGATAATGGCCCACGAAGCAAAACAGTCGTGCCCACAAACACATCTATCCGCCTTGCAGCAGGATGGAATCTCGTTGGGTTTCCGTCGTTCCTATCCTCGTTCACGGTCGCAGACCTCAAAGCCATATTGGCGGTCGAAAGAGTCGAGGGCTCTAATACATCAGCACCGCTCTACCTCCTGAGTGTTCTTCACGATTTCCATGTTCTTCTGGCGGGAGGGGGCTATTTGGTGAAGGATGCTGAGGATGCATCTTGGATAGTTTCTGACACCTAGCCCTTTGGAGGCTCGGACTCAGAAGGTCAGCTCTCCTGTCACAACTCATAGTCCATCTACGCTACTGTTCACTTGTTGCCTGGAGACTATGAGAGTTGAGCGGGGGATTTCGAAACCTTGACAAAAGTGACAGGACTCGTCTACAGCGCTATGTGACTGGCAATGAGCCCTACATAACCTTCTCCAATTCTTCCTCTTCGACTTCGGTTTCCTCCGACTTCTTGAACTTCCTCCTCGCAAGAAGAAATGCAGTAAGGAGGACGATCACAACAAGGAGGACTACCAGGCCTATCCAAGGCAACCACTGGGATAAGAAATCAGGCTTGGAGACTTCTTCGTATGTCAGGGTGATCGTCATAGTCCCCGAAACCGTAATGCTATGGACAAGGGCTCCTCCATCGCTCCATGACCTGAATCTATGGTCCTTGCCATCCATTTTCTGTTTCTCAGTTGCTGAGAGGGAGTGACTCGACTCAGAATCAAGCCAGAAAGCTGCAGGAGCCACACCCTCCATTCCATCTAAACTGAACTTAAGTCCCGTTGGAACGGATTCAAAGGATATGAGGTGCTGCTTCTGCCAGAGTGCTATTGCCGTTTTGGGAGCATCCATGAGGATGTCCTCTGATTGATAGTAGTTAGTTCCCGAGGAATCTCCGACCCATTGCTGGAAAACCACTCTCTCACCCTCGGCGATCACGACAATATCAGCATCAAGGCGAGCTCTTGCCAGGTATCCTGCAAGATACCACCCTTCCCCGCTTGCGTTACCATGAAACGAAACAACTGTAAGGTAGAACTCTGTCCTCCATGTTGCATTGGCAACCTTCGGAGAGTCCATCGTGATCGGATTAGAGGCACTGAAGTTTGATCCCGTTGCATCCGCCGACCAATGATCGAAGGCATACCGAGTGCCTGGCGGGCCATCGATGCACTGCTCACTCGCACTCACAATGACAGCGTTGCCCTCGTCGTACCATCCAGCCCCGCTTATTGTGCTGTAGTCGGAGTTGACATAGAGATAATGCTGTATCTTCCAGACTGCCCGTGCCGTTTTCGGCTCCGTCATCTCGATAGGCTCGGATTGACTGAAGTCTTCACCGCTGGCATCAACGCTCCAGTATTGGAAAACAGCTCGCGTTCCCTCGGCTATCGTGACTACTCCGGAATCAAGGCTTGCTGTGGAAAGATATCCGTCATCGTACCATCCGCCTCCTAATGCAATGCCATAGTCCGATTTGATAGTTAGGAGGAACTGTCTCATCCAGGACGCAGTTGCTGTTTTGGGTTGATCCAAGAGGATTGGATTCGAAGACGAATAGTCCGATCCGGAGGCATCACCGCCCCACGATATGAAGACAAACCTCTCGTCGGCACTTATTGTGTACACATCTATGTCAAGGATTGCGTATGCTATGTCCCCTTCGTCATACCAGCCTTCGCCCTGTGGGTTTCCGTAATCCGAGTTCACCGTGAGGTAATGCTGGGTTAGCCACAGGGTGGTTGCCGTCTTCGGGGCATTCATCAGTATTGGGTCTGAACCGGAATAGTCAGTTCCAGTTGCATCGCCTGACCAAGATAGATAGAGATATCTCGTTTGACCAGCGAGAACCAGGTCAGTATCGAGGCTCGCAACTGCATAGGCACCCTCCTCATACCAGCCCTCTCCAGTGGTATTGCCGAAGTCACTCTGCACAGTGAGATAGTACTCCGCCGTGAAGTTTGCTTGGAAGGTCGTCGGCTCAGTCACAAGCATGGTTCGGTTTGATATGGTCAGACCATCGGACCACATGTCGAACGAGTATCGAACTCCTGCGGCCCCGGGCTGAGGAGACTTCACGCTCAGGTTATGTTGCGTGCCATTCGCCCACCAGAAAGTAGTGGGAGTTGTATAGGGAACTCCATCTGCGGAAACGTTAAGGCCCGCTGGACTCGTGATGACAATGATTTCATATTCAAGCCCAAATGTCGCCACAATAGTTTCCGGTGCACTCGCGATAATCTGATGAGACTGGGCACCGCCATCGCTCCAGGAAGCGAAGACATACCGCTCACCGATTCCGCCCGGCTGTGGTGTCACAATATCGATTGTGTGAGGGGACCCATCATCCCACCAGAAGCTCTGAGGCGCGGTGAAAGTAGTCGAATCAACAACTATCTCAAGTCCCTCTGGACTCGTGGTTATGGTCACCTCGTACTGAAGTGTGTAGTATGCTATCAGCGTCTTAGCCATGTCTGCAATGATGTTGTGGGTTCGAGGGCCACCGTCACTCCAGGACGCAAAGGCGTACCTCGCTCCCGGCCCGAGATCAAAGTACTCGATAGCCGAAATCGAGTGAGAAGTGCCCTCATTCCACCAGAAGGAAACTGGTGTGATGTACTGCACCCCATCGACGGTGACGGCTATGCCACCCACTGGAGCGGAATCAATGGTCACCTCATACTGGTGGTCCATATATGCTGTGTATGTCATCGACGTCCCCACGATTATTGTGTGCGACTTAGGCTGACCGTCGCTCCAGCTGTTGAAGATATAACGCTCTCCGGCGCCTACAGCTTGAGGATCGGGAACATCCACTGTGTGAGTGGACGCTTCATCCCACCATACTTCGTAGGGTGTGGTGTAAGTGACACTATCTGCGATTATCACCAGTCCTGTGGGATCAGAAGTGATGGTTATGTTGTACTGAAGTTCGAAGGCCGCCAAATATGTGTACGCTCCCGTAATGATGATGTCGTGATATTGCGCTCCCGCGTCGTTCCAGCTCCTCCAATCATACCGACTCGAGCCAGGAACGAGAACCTGAGGTGATGGTGCTCCGATGTTGTGTACCGATCCATCATCCCACCATATCATGTACGGAGCTGTGCGAAGAATGCTGTCAACCTCGACAAGGAGACTGGTTGGACTGGTCCCTATTGTCACCAGGTACTGCAACACGAAGTATGCCGTATAGGTTTCAGGTGCGCTACACACGATGGAATGAGACTGCCCCAGACCATCGCTCCAATTGTTCCAAGCGTACCTCACATCAGGTCCTACGGGTTGTGGTGATACCGCGTTAATCGTGTGCATAGAACCCGCATCACACCAGAACTGGTATTCCGTAACTTGGGAAAGGCCATCAACTTCGATCACAAGACCTGTGACAGGCGATGATGTGATTCTCACCAGATACTGCGTGTCGAAGTACGCCACAAATGTCTCGGGACCAGTTACGATTATTACGTGATACTGTGCACCGCCGTCGCTCCAATGACTAAATACTGCTCGAGTGTCTCCAGACATCTGAGGCGAGAGTGCACCTAGCTGATGTGTTTCGCCTGCTTCGTACCACATTTGCTGCGGAGCTGCGTAGATCACGCCATCAATCTCGACATTAAGGCCTTCCGGGTCCGTGGTAATATTCACGAGATACTGGGAATTGAGCACCTGCGTGTAAGTCACCGGTCTTGTGCAGATTTGCGTAATCACTGGCTCAGGGTAATAGTCGAGGCCATCGTACCAAGCATAGAAAAGAAGTCTCTCAGTCGGTGATATTTGATACGGCGAAAGAGTTCCCAATGTGAAGCTCGACCCCTCATCACACCAGAAAGAGTATGGCGAAGTATGTTCGACACCGTCAACCGTAATGTTAAGGCTCAGACCGGGGTTTTCAACGGTTATCAGGAATTGCTTATTGAAGTAAGCTGTGTACGTTGCCGGAGCTGTAACGTTGATGTCATGGGTCTGGTTGCCTCCATCACTCCAGCTCTGCCAGGCGTATTGACTTGTCGCGTCGATAGGCTGCGGTGAAGGCGCTCCTATGGTGTGAATCGTCACATGCTCAAAGAAGAAATAGGTTGGAGTAGAAGTGTCATAGACGAGGCCATCAACCTCAACATCCAGACCTAGAGGTGACGTAACGAAGCTGACATTCCATGCCGTATTGTAGTAAGCGATTAGGTCGGACATCGGGCAGGAAACAGCGACATCGTGTGCCCATGCACCACCATCACTCCAGAAGGAGAAAACGAGTGCACTATCCGGGCTTATTTGAAAGAAAAGTTGTGCCACGACGTTGTGCACGCTACCGTTTGCCCACCAAAAGGAGCTCGGCGTAATGTATGGGACACCGTCAACAATAACGTCAAGGTCGACAGGGACAGTCGTGACATTCACCATGCACTCAATCTCGTAATATGCCGTGTAAGTCATTGGTCCTGAAACTATAATCATGTGCGAAGGGGCTCCACCATCGCTCCAACTCACCCAAGTGTACCTAGTCCATGGATCTATGTTCTGAGGCGAATCCGCCTCAATAAGGTGAATCGATGAGTCAAGCCACCAGAAGGTATGGGGTGCTATATAGGGCGTGCTATCCACAGTCACGTTCAGGCCAGACGGGTCTGTGGCAATCGTAACGTTGAATTCGGTGTCGTAGTACGCAGTGATCGTTGTCGCAACGGGACCAACGGTAATGTTGTGAACTCTGGCTTCCCCATCGCTCCAACTTGAGAAGGTATATCTCTTCTCGTCAGGAGTCCCTGGGTCGCTCATGGTCAGCGGCGCTTCGAGTGTGTGATTGTCTCCCATCTCCCAATCGAATGTGCAGGGGGCTGTGCAAGGCACACCATCCGCGAGAATGTCGCCTATTCCAGAAAGGGGATCCTTTGTGATAGTGTACTGCACAACGTTAATGCCCAACGCCGTGAAGAAGATGTCACTATCACCTCTTCGATTGTCATTCCATATGATTCTCGGACTACCTGCGTAGTACAGGATATCGGTTGCTCGATATGAGTCTACAACGTTTCCGGGAGAATCGTCAGCCTTCGCATATTCCCAAGGATTCACAAGCACGTCCGTGTTGTTCATATACATTATGCTCGTGTCGTTGACGCAGGATATATGGGGTACGTACGCATTGTCCACATACACGGCGGGATAGCGTTCAGCGAATCCGTTCTGACTCGTGATATATAGGCGTGCGGTTATCGAGTCGCCCCCATTGTTCGAATAGAATCCTGACAAGTCCGGGATTAGCGTACCATTCTGCCAGACAAGATAGACGTAGTCGTCTCTCACCCAAATGTCAGGATACATGTCCGAATTCCCACCATCCATCTTCCCCGAGGTCCAGGCCTCGTAAACGGTGAGGTCGTGATCAAGAACCCACCATATCACGTCAAAACCGGACTCACTCATGTTCCAGCGTTCAAAGGCCAAGTGCATATAGCTGTCCACCGAGTTCTCCATGATTACGGGGCGCATCAAGTCCTCCCCCGGATGCCAGCCACTAGTTACGTAGACCTGCATCCAGGAATCGCCATCATCATCTGTCCACGCAAAGGATAGTCTCCTGAGATCATCATCTGGATAGTAGGAATCTGCGGCAACATGGAACCAATTCGCCCTGATCGAACTCACATCCAAGTTGTTGAAGTCCTCCTGTCTCTCTTTCCCCGGGTCATTTGTCCAGCTCCAATCCACGTAGCTGGCCACCCAGGTCTGCCCGCTATCATTGGATCTGACAAATCTCATCCGTTGCTCCGCCCCAGATTGGTCGTGTTCATAGAAGACCATTATGGTCCCGCTAGAAATGGTAATCGCTGGCTTGGACTCGTTATACGGATTTTCCAGACTTATATTCATCAACCAGGTCTTCCCCGCGTCCTCGGAGCGAGCAATGTACAAATCATCGTCCGCACCGTTGTTATGACTGAAAGCAGTCCACAAGTAGCCGTTTGTCGTATCTATGGCAATCCTCGGGTGGAGCTGAGCATTCGAATCATCGTAAACAAGTACGTCAGAGAGAAAGGGTGGGGAGTTTGGTGTTGGTTCCTCGTAGCCCGTTGTTGTATACACTTCTTCTATGACTGACGGGACTGTCTGGAAATCTTTGGCGAAAACAGCATCGAACGAGGAGGACTGCATTCTTGCCATGTCAGGCGCCATACCCAGGGACGATGAGTCAACGCTCGAGTTCTTGGAAAAATCGACACTGGACCCGAATCCATCCCAGGAATCCAGAGCGGCCGCCAAGAAGGCAGCCACACCAACAATCATCAGGCACATACACGAAGTGCTGAGATGCCTCGAGATCTGTCTCACGTTGTACCCCTCCTCTATGGGCGTGGTTTTCGTCATTAGCCACGTACTATTTCAAATCTTTCGTTGGCGAGGCAGGTCTTGTCGGGGCATAAAGAAATGCCCCCATTCCATCTTTATTCTCGTTCTTTCATAAATAC
>JBHIFI010000046.1:0-12937 GCA_046761005.1 Thermoplasmata archaeon | reverse complement strand
TCTAATCTGCTCCATCTAGGGATTCATAATCGTTTGGACAGTTTAGAATCTCTCAGCTTATGTGCGGGTTGTCACTGCTGTCCATGGCTATGGAGGTCCAAAAGCGAACACTACCATCGGGGTCCACGGTTTCTATGCTCCAATCGCTTCCCGTCCACCTTGCATACTTCAGACCGTAATTGGAGCCGTTAGTATAACTTATGTGAGGATTATCGTTGCTGTCGAAGGCTAGAGAGGTAAATCCGTGAGGATCGACAGCAGTGTCCAAGACATAAATATTCCATTCGCTACCATTCGCTTGCTGAGGTCCCGGCACCTGCGGTATAGTCATTGTTGACAATGCTGTTGCGAGGATTATTGACAGTAACATCTTCGTTGGGTTTGCTATCATTCTTTCCCCTCTTTTTGTGAGCTTCTAATTCCTTGTGTCCAACACTCCCTCCTTAAAGATGAGAATGCACAGCAAGAACAATATGTAGATGCTGATAGAAATTCTTTTCCTCGAAAGATAAATGGATTGTGATAGCTCATGTGAATTAGCTCCTCGTAGCTGGCGTGAGTTTCGCTCCTATTTGGAAACATCCCCTACACCTTCGCCTAAGTGGAAACACGAAGGAAGGTGTCGATTTTTCCCAACCTAAGTAGATTTGTTTGATTTACTGAGAGTTTTGGAGTGTTTCCCGGCATCATAAGCTATCTCAACATCCGAAAATAGCGTAGAGCATATTGAAGATAGACATTTCTACTTCCCTGGACTGATAACCATGATGATGTCGTACGCCTCGAATTCGGTGCCGTCCTCCTACTTGCACGTAATCTTGACCTGCACAGCCCCTACTTGCACGGTGTCCTTGAACTCTTGTCTGCTGAATTTGAGCATTAGTACGTCGTCCTGGCAATCATATCTCTCGGGCACGAGAGTGTCCTGTAATAGAATGGAGATATGTCTACATATGGATGCGTTCTCTGTGCTCAGATATGCGGCTATCCATCTTCCCTTGGATTTGCGGATGGGGAAATCACTGGCAAGGAAGCAGCCTTTTGATGAGAAAGACAGTGCAAGAAGCGCAACTTAGCGCGAGGATGGTTACCACTAATCTAGCTTGAATTTCGCTTAACACTATTATGGTAAAGTCAGAGATTACCAAACTGACTCAGGCAACTCTTCCATCCACAACTCGTGTGCGAATCTCTGTTGGAGCTATTTCCCTAGCGAGAGTCTACCAAGAGCGCCGTCTGCTGTCTCTATCGGAACGAGGACGTGCCTTATTGACGGTAAGGGTTCGACCCTTCATGTCCTTTCCATTAAGGCCCGCGATCGCTTCCTGGGCTTCAGCATCAGTTGGCATCTCAACGAATCCGAATCCTCTCGATACTCCGCTGAGCTTGTCAGTGATTATCTTGGCCGATGCGACCTCTCCGAAGGCTTCGAAAGCCTCCCTGAGTTCATTCTCGGTGACCTCACGTGGTAGATTACCTACGTATATGTTCATTCTATTCCTCTTTCGTCTCCCGTTCACTACGGTCCGGGAAACGTCTCAGACGGCTCCTATTGCAGCTATGGCATTTAAGCCTTTGGTTAGCTAGATGGGTGATGTAGAATGGATAGCTCAGTACTCTTCTCTCCCCTAATACATCCCTTTCGAGAAAACCTAAGCCACAACTGCCTCCCTTGGGGTAAGAATTTCGCATTCCATGTTATTTACACCGATGTAGAAGGGTTCATCGTCTCTTCTTGTCACAATCTCATCCTGTTCTATGAACTGCATGACATCCGAGTAGGTGAAGCTACTCTTGATGCTTGCAAAACTGTCTATTGGTCTTCCCTTCCTAAATGTGTATGTGCTGTCCCTCTTCACGAGACAGGCGGGAAGCTCATCACTTCAACAGAACTCAGCTCCCTCACGAGCCGACGACTCCTCGGTTCCTTGCGCTCACTCCGCCCCGTACATCGAGATGTGATTTGCCCGCTCAGCTTCTGCCTTGGAAAGCAGCACATCATCGGCAGAGTAGAAGGAAGCCCTTAGATGCGATGCAAGTGCGAGATAGCTGGAATCATACAGAGTAACCCCCTTCTCGAAGGCCTCACCGACCGCGTCGCCCATCCACTCGGGATCCGGTCCAACAAGGACCATCTGCAGGTCGCACAGGTCCCTAAGGGCCTTTCGCACCTCGGTCGAGCCAGTCTCTGGGTTGAACCTGAGGGCATTGCACACCTCCCAGACGAGAAGGCTCGGTGCCGCCAATACCACATCACCAGACACATGGTCATCCCGTAAGGCGGTGGCCTGCTCGGAGAAGTCCTCGGCATTGAACCACTTCACGGCAACCGATGCGTCGACGACTACCGCCTTTGGCGCCATTTCCTTATCTCCTCCGAGCCGCTCCACTGTCCAGAGCTTCTCTTCCTCAGGCGGTCCATGCTCATCGCCGCCCTCAGGGCGCGCTTCCGATCGATGCCCTTGCGGAGGGCCTCCTCGGTCTCGAGCCTTCTGCTGATGCTCCTCCTGATGACCTCAGACCAGTTGATGTCCGGGAAGGATTCCATCTTCTTCTTGGTCTCTTCGTCGACCTTGACGCTGACGACCTTCATGATGTAACATATATTACTTGTAATACATAAGGCTTACTTCATTGACATATCCCTTGCAGCCGCTGACAGGAACACCTGCCAGGAGCATCACGTCCACCGAGCTCAGCTCTCTCACGAGGTCGCGGACATCCTCCCTCCCTGCCCCGCTCATCCTCCGCTTGTTGTCCGCTGTTTCTCCGCTTCCGCTCCGCTTCAAATCCGCTCCAAATCCACTTCGGGGACATTTCCGAATGAGATAGAGTCTCCGCGTCGCACCGCTTCCGACACCGCGCCCCGTAGAAGGAACGCCGATATATATAGCGGGTGAGAACTCACACTTGTCTCAGCTAACCTTCTCGAAGACCATTCCAGGCTTGTATGTCTTCACAAATCTGACCTTGTCGCCTATGGCGATGTCCCCTGGCCTCTTGACATATGGCATCCATCCAGTGCATCTGGGCCCATCCTCAAGCTGAACGACCACAAACGCATAAGGAGCATCGTCGATGAAAAGCTCGGATGGCACGTCGAGAATCGTGTATGTCACCACCGTTCCCTCGTTCGAGAAGTCGGTCTTTGCGAGGTTTGCGCTGCCACATTTCGCACATGTCTCGGCGGTTGTAACCTGGGAATGCCCACACTCGGAGCACTCGACTCCTCTCAAAATCCCATTTCTGGCTGCTTCGATGTACTCGCCTATCGAAGTCGTGCTATCGCCTCCCGAATATGTGAACCGTAGCGGTCCCGCCCGTGGCTCCCACATTATGGGTGAGCCCTATCTCCGCATCCTTGACCTGCCTCTCCCCGCTCTTCCCGAGAAGCTGCTCATACGCCTCGATTATCTGCCCGACCCCCGTCGCTCCGATGGGATGACCCTTGGATTTGAGCCCGCCTGAGGTGTTCACAGGCAGTTCACCGTCGATCTCAGTCAGTCCTTCCTCGGCTGTCTCAGCACCCTGACCACGCCCCACGAAACCGAGCTCTTCCAGAGCAATAGCCTCTGCAATTGTGAAGCAGTCATGCACCTCCGCGAGATCGATGTCCTTTCGGTCCACACCCGCCTGCTTGAACGCCTGTTCTCCCGCCAGCCTTGCGGAGTCCATCCTGGTCAAATCCTCCCTGTCGTGCAAAGCCGCGGTCATTCCCGCCCGACCCGAGCCGAGCACGTACACCCGCTCATCGCTCAGCTCCTTCGCCTTCTCTTCTGATGTGAGGACGACCGCCGAGGCGCCATCCGAGAAGGGACAGCAATCGAACAGCTTCAAGGGCCAGGCGACCATTCTGGACTTCATCACATCCTCGATCGTTATCTCCTTCTGAAAGTGGGCATTCGGATTCTTCGCGCCATTACTGTGACTCTTCACCGCGATCGCAGCCAATTGCTCCTCAGTCGCACCATACTTGTGCATGTAGGCAGTCGCCATAAGCGCATAGAGTCCCGGAAAGGTAACTCCATTCCTTCCCTCGTATGTGTAATCAGAGCCCATGGCGAAGTAAGAGGTTGCAGTAAAAACATCCAACTGGCTCATCTTCTCGCTCCCGACAACTAGGGCGATATCGAATATCCCAGAGGCGACGCTGATGTAGGCCTCCCTGAAGGAGACGCTCCCGCTAGCGCAAGCCGCCTCTATCGTGAGGGAGGGTACATGCGGTATCCCAAGGCTTGTAGCAATCAGGGGACCGACGTGACCCTGGCTCTCCACAATCCCGAGGACATTGGTGGCGTATATCATCTCTATATCCTTTGGCGAAAGCCCAGCGTCCAATATCGCCTCGTGGGCCACCTTGGCGGCAGCCTCGCGAGCCGTTTCCTCCCTCATTCCGTATCTGTTTTGACCGGCGCCCACAATGCAGACTCTTCTCATCATATCCCCGTCCTCATAGAGCCTATTACCTACTTCCAGTCTTCTCTTTGAGCTCCCTTCTCAGTATCTTTCCAACCGCGGACTTCGGGAGTTCCTTCCGGAACTCCACCATCTTGGGAACCTTGTAAGGAGCGAGGCTCTCCCTGCAGTGCTCCTGGATCTCCTCTTGGGTTGCTTTCTTCCCCTCCTTGAGCGCGAGAAACGCCTTAACAACCTCCCCGCTCCGATTGTGAGGAATTCCAACGACCGCTGCCTCTTTCACGGCAGAATGCTCATATAGCACGTCCTCAACCTCGCGAGGATAGACGTTATACCCAGAAACGAGAATCATATCCTTCTTTCTGTCAACTATGTGGAAGTATCCGTCCTTGTCCATGTAGGCGATGTCTCCTGTGTACAGCCATCCATCCCTTACCGTCTCTGCCGTCTCTTCGGGGTTCCTCCAGTATCCCTTCATCACCTGGGGGCCTCTGATGACGAGCTCCCCGGCCTCGTCGACCCCCATTTCCCTCTTTCCCTCTTCCAAATCGACTATCCTCGAATCCGTATCAGGAAGGGGTATTCCTATGCATTCCTTCACCTTGCCATATAAAGGATTGCAGTGTGTCACAGGTGAGGCTTCCGTCAAACCATACCCCTCGACCAGTTTCCCGCCCGTGAGTTTCTCGAATCGACGCCTCACGTCAAGCGGGAGAGGCGCTGACCCGCTGATACACGCCCTGATGGAAGTGATGTCCATTTTCTTGATCAGAGGATGATTGTTTATCGCGATGTACAGAGCGGGAACACCGGGAAAGACAGTGGGCCGATGCTTGTTGATGAGCTTGACAAGGGCAGATATCTCTCTGGGATCGGGATGGACTATCATCGTGGCGGCCATTGAAACTGGACATAGCACTGCAGTTGTCAGTCCATAGACATGAAACAGAGGGATAGCGCAAAGGAAGATCTCCTTCCCCTCCTGACGATCAGGAAGCCAGCTGTCTGTTTGCAGTGTATTCGCAACGAGATTGTAGTGAGTAAGCATTGCACCCTTTGGCGTTCCTGTCGTCCCACCCGTGTATTGGAGAATTGCGATGTCCTCCTTGGGATTGATTGAGACGGACTTTGCTTTCTTGGCATCCGTCCTGAGCAGGTCTTTGAAGAGGTGAGCCCAGGGCCTTTGAGGGATCTTGATATGATGGCCATCCCTCCTCTTTCTCAAGGAGTACAATGCGCTGAGCGGGAAGGGGAGCGCGTCCTTGATGTCGACTATAGCCACATTCCTTAGCGGCGTCTTTCGCCTTATCTCTTCAACCCTTGGGTAGAGGAAATCCACAGCCACTATGGTCTCAGACTCAGAGTCATTCAATTGCTTCTCCAATTCCCTTGCCGTATAGAGCGGATTCGTTTGAACAAGCACAGCACCAGCCATCAGAGCACCAAAGAAGGAAATGACAAACTGCGGCACATTCGGGAGGAAGAGCGAAACCCTATCACCCTTCTTCACACCCAGAGACTGAAGTCCCACAGAGAACGACTTGGCCTGGTGGAGGAGCTCTGCGTAGCTCGTCTTTTTTCCGTAGAAGAGAATAGCGGTGTTGTTGGGAAACTTCTTCGCGGAACTCTCCAGAAATCCGTGCAGTCCGCTCTTGGGATAGTCCATCGTTTTCGGAACGCCATCAGGCCAGAAACTGAACCAGGGTTCTTCCTCGATGTATCTACCCCCTTCGTCGAGTCTAAACTGAATCCACTCAGCATATTTAACGTTGCTATGGCGAGGGGTATTTGGAAGGCTTTTCATAGCCGTATGGATATGTCCAAGAACATTCACTTTCTGAGAGAGGAGGAAGGAGCATATTCTTGAAAGTCTGGAGGAAAAGAAGCTGAAAGCATATCAGATTGCCAGAGAGGTGTATGGTATGGAAAACGAGCAGGAAGCCTTACTCTCTTTGAGCGAGGGCCTCGGGTTGCTGCAGACCATGTTCAGACGGGAACAAGTCTCGAAGGAGAAGGAAAACGGGCCTCATTTCTTCTTCAGAGCCTAGGCGGTTGTGCCCCTTCAGGCTTTGATAGCCTGGTCCTCACGGTCCTGATGTCCCTTCCACATTAGGTAGATGAGACCCGAGAGCCAGACTCCTTCTATGAGTATCCCAACTATTAGAGCCCACAGCAAGGCTGAATCGATATCCATGTCAAACAGCGGACCTGTGGTGGGGCCTTCTAAGTCTTACACTCTGATTATCAAAAACGATAATGATTGCATTGCCAGACTTCTGAACCTCAATCTCTAAAGCTTCTTATACTATCATCCTATTTTCAAGCGAATGCCAGTCATCATGCTTGACTATGATGATATCATCTCGCTGATTGGCCAGGATATCCCAATGGATGAACTCCTGAAAAGAATCCCGATGCTGGGAGCCTCCCTCGAGGGCATCGAAGGCAACGAGATAAGTGTGGAGTTCTTTCCCAATAGACCCGATCTTTTTTCGGTTGAAGGAGTTGCGAGGGCTCTTAGAGGATTTCTGGGTCTGGAGAAGGGTCTCGTCAACTATCCAACTGAGGATTCGGGGATCGACTTCAGAGTTGATGAAAGCGTGAAGGATGTTCGCCCCTATGTTGTGGGTGCGGTCGTGCGGAATGTCGAAATGAGCGACTACCTCGTGAGATCCCTGATGGACATGCAGGAGAAGTTACACTTAACAGTGGGAAGGAAAAGGAGGAAGGTTTCCGTTGGTGTGCATGATTTGGATGCCGTTGTTCCTCCCTTCATCTATAAGGCACTTCCTCCAGAGGAGAAGAGCTTCATCCCGCTTCAGGGTACGAGGAAGATGACTATGAGCGAGATACTGCGCGAGCATCCAAAGGGAATCGACTACGCTTTCATTCTGGAAGGAAAGGACAAGTACCCCCTCATTGTGGATAAGAACGATGATGTTCTCTCCTTCCCGCCAATAATCAACGGAATACTCACAGCCGTGACGGAGGAGACGAGAAACCTCTTCATCGACGTAACGGGTCTGGACTACGAGGCGATTCATACTGTGCTAGTGATAGTGGCAACATCCTTGGCTGAAAGAGGCGGGAAGATTCAGACAGTCAATCTCCAAACGCAAGAGGGCGCCAAACTGACTCCCGACCTGACGCCGAAGAAGAGGGTGCTGAACAGGATATATGCGAACAAGCTCATAGGAATCAATCTGAGCTCGGTAGAGATGATTGACTGCTTGGAAAGGATGAGACTGGGCTGTGATGCAAGCGGTGATGATATCGAGGTCCAGATACCCGCCTACAGGAATGACATCCTCCATCCAGCAGACCTTGTGGAAGATGTGGCGATTGCCTACGGATACGAGAGAATAGAGCCACAGTTGCCCAGAGAGATAACGATGGGAAGGCTCATAGGGTTCAACGAAGCATGCAATTCCCTCCGCGACCTGATGATAGGATATGGCTACACTGAGGCGAGCACACTGAGTCTAGTCGGCGCGGACTCCCAGGAGGAAGGAATCGGATATGTGAGAATCAAGAACCCAATAACGATGGAGCAGTCCACGATTCGAACATCGCTTCTTCCGTCCCTCATGGCTCTCCTTCGAGCCAACAGACACCACGAGCTTCCGCAGAGGTTCTTCGAAGTGGGAGATGTCGTGATAGACACGAAGAACAGGAGGAAGCTTGCGGGTGTGTCGATTCACGCTAAGGCGGGCTTCACTGAGATCAAGTCCCTCGTACAGAGCATTCTTCGTGACCTGGGCGAAGAGATGCAAATACAGCCGCGAAAGGATGGTCTGTTCATCAGGGGAAGGGCAGCATCCGTCATAAAGGACGAAAAGGAGATAGGAAGATTCGGGGAGATCTCACCCGGTGTAATCGCCAGCTATGAACTAGGCTATCCTGTCGTCGGTTTCGAGCTCGACCTCCCGTCCCTACTGAGTGATTGAGGCAAAAGATTCAATAATCATTTCTCATTCTCTCTATCAAGCTGAGGTAGCTAAGCCAGGACCAAGGCGCCGGCCTTGAGAGTCGGTGGTGCTCTGCACCGCGGGAGTTCAAATCTCCCCCTCAGCGTGCAGAAGCGAGGGTAGCCAAGCATGGTCAACGGCGCTAGGTTGAGGGCCTAGTCCTGTAGAGGTCCTTGGGTTCGAATCCCAACCCTCGCACTTGGAGCGCATAACACTGAGTTTGTGGTTCGCTACGCTCATAAAATCCTTCCTTTACAAAACTTCACGAGCACCTATACCCGTGACGCAATCGCGAACAGGGGGTCTATGACAGTAAGTGGTAGTATCGGATTGAGAAGTAGCGCGCGTCATCCTGTACGGGGTACGGTGATTTTTGGAAGAGGATATCATAGTTTGTGAAAGGGAACGTCTGAAAAAAAATCCAAGAAAAAAAGAGAAGAGAAGAAGATGTCCGGTTATTCCTTTATCTCTTGGAGTTTCTGTTCCACACCGCGAATCTCCTTTTCGAGTTCCTTTTTGTACTTCTCCAGCATCTCTATCTCTTCTTCTCTACTGAGGAAATACCTATGCCTGGGAGTGTACCAACAACACATATAGGGTACACAGACTCCTTTTCCGCTATTGGTCGGTTCGCAACACATCCTTTTTGCCTCCTGATACATACAAGATAGCAGGTACATATCTAATACTAGGTATAGGATGGAAAGTATTTAAACTATAAAGTTTATACTGGTGTTGAAGGTATCCGTTAGGTGACTTAGTATGTGTAGAGAAAGCGATTGTGAAGAGGAGGAAGAATGCCTCTGTCCAATTCGAGGAATAATAGATGTGGTAAGTAAGAAATGGACAATATGCATAGTGAGTCTCTTAGAAGAAAAGAACCCGATCAGATATAACGAAATCAAGAGCAAACTAGAGGAAATAAGTCCTAAAGCTCTCTCCGACAACCTTAAAGTGCTGGAAAAAGAAGGTCTAGTCGAAAGAAAAGTTCATCCTGAGACACCACCTCGGGTTGAGTATTCACTAACGGAAGATGGAAAAGAACTAAAGATGGCTTTAATGCCATTGGTTAGATGGGTACAGAACAAGAAAAAGAATAAGCGTTGATATTTGATATTTCCTGGCGATCGAGGATTGTGTTGCCTTTTCTCTTGATGTCTCCACACCGGATGCACATGGATTTGACCGAAACGTGGGTGGCGAGGAGCGTCGGCGATGAGCCTCAGATAGGGCTTCGGTAGACTTAAACGGCCGTAGGAGAAGATGCCCATGATAAGTGACATAATGGTATATACCGGATCCATTGTGATTACCCTATGGGGGATAGGTCACATTGTCCCAACTACGTCCGTAATCGATAATTTTGGGCCAATATCGGAAGACAACAAGCGAAGCATAACAATGGAGTGGATTGCAGAAGGTCTAACGTTGTGCTTTATCGGCTTGCTCGTACTGTCTATCACCATTTTGGACGGGTCACAAAACCCCATCTCTATTGGTGTTTATGGAATATCCGCCGTGATGCTCGTTATTATGGCAGGATTGACTTTATTGACCGGAGCGAGAACATCAATAGTACCGATAAAGATTTGTCCACTTGTAAAGACGACTGTTGCAATATTGTTTTTCCTGGGGAGTGCATTATGAATGGGGGACGGCGTATAACAGCGTGTTTGTGGTTCGCTGTCGCTCACCCAAATGCTCAGTTCCCGAATACGGATGTCATTTTCTGTTGTGTGACTACTCTGACCCAGCCTCAGGGTCTATTCTAGGGCTAATCTGCTTTGGGATCGGTCAAGGAGGAAGCGGGGGCCTTGGAGGTCGCAGTGCACCCCCATATTCCATGTTTCCGAAGTAGTTCAGAGCCGCGAGAATACCGCTCAAAGCCAAAAGGGCTATGATGACGAGAACTACAAGCGCTCGCGAGACTTTCTTCCCTTCCGGAGTTGCATCCCGCGTGAACGGAATTCTCTCGACCGCCCGTTGGGCAATGCAGTCTATCGCCGCGCCTGCCAGAAGTGCGATTGCCGGGAGCGAGGGCATGAAGTACCTCGGCTCGTGCAAAATCTCCGGCGGGATGTTCGCATACATGTCCACCCAGGAGAGCGTCAGGTACGTGATGTAGTTGATTAGGATCCATAGGAACAGGAATGAGAGCACGAGCGGACGTTTGCGCAGTACCCACATCCCAATGGGCACGAGGAGGAGAGATGGTACCCGCAGAACGAGGATGGGCAGGACGTCAAGGAAGTTCTCCCATGCCGTCCACAGGTTTGAGATGAAGTTGGAGGACCAACCGGTCGATGTGTTTCTCGGGTTCAGCCCGGCGATAGGATCGAACTGTGTCAGCAGTGTCTCGTCGTATCCTGAGCGGAACGGACTGCCGAAGTACTCCGTGTTGTAGCTCATCAGGGGGACAAGAACAACGAGAAGGCCCAGCAAGAAGACTCCCAGCAGGACCCACAGTCCTTGCGTGCTCTTGGCGGCTTTCATTATTTCCCGGGCTTCCAGATGCGGCCATGCCTTCACGAGGTAGAACACCGCAAGATAGAATACGATGGCGATGAGTATGAGGGCGGTAGCGTATCTCGTGGAAACCGACGCTCCGAACGCGAGGCCTGACAAGGCGCCCAGACCGAGTGCGAATAGCCTTTGGCGGGCGGTTGCTCCCTGCTCTTTCGCATCCAAGTTCTTGCCGTTGAACCAGTAGTTCGCCTCGACAAGTAGCCAGACGGACAGAACAAGCATGTGCATTGTGGAAGCATCGGTCCAATAGTAGCGGTACCACATCACAAGAACGGTCGCATTCGTCAGGACGAGAACGGCAGCAAGGATCCCCACCCGCCAGTTCAATAGGCGCTTTCCCAACATATAGGTCGAGAAGACCGCGAAGGCCATCATCACTGGACCGAACAAGAAGCCGATGCCAAGCACATAGAAGGGAAGAATCATCATCACGTGCCCGGGCCCCTTCTCGTTTACGACCGTGTACTCACCCTCGTACAAGATGATGACGCTTTGGGTTATACCGTGGTCCCATTCCTCGAAGGGGATGTGATAGATGCCCTGTGAGTAGTACTCCACCCAGATGTCGTTCGTCGTCGCATCGGCCAGGTCCCTCTCGGGCAGATAGGGTATCGGGACTATGAGAAAAGACAAGACAAGGAATAGGGCGAGAAGGAGAAGCAGGCAGTTCCTTTCCGTGAGGCTCTTGGATAGCCAGTTCACGAATCGGGAAAGAGAAGTGCCGTCATTGGCCACTCCGATGCGATTATTCCGGTGATATATCAAGGTATCCTGCTGGTGCTTGGTGGGGAGGCTAGTACCGTCCCAGGGTGAAGAGAATTCTGAACGGATCGTCGGAATGTCATGGTTCGAAAAGAACTAAGACGTAAAGGGAGACTTCCCATCCATTGCCGAGGGTTCTCCTTCATGAAACGACAATGTGATGACTAGAATCGTGCCCCAAAAAAAAAGAAAAGATATTCTTTCTAGCGGCAATCTCGAGTTCGGAGTCTGATACGATAGCGAATCCGGATACCGGGGTTCAAAGAAAAATAATCCTGCCGATTCCAATCGAGCATCTCTATGAATCATTTGTGACGTTCTATGGTTTCAAGTGGTGGATCTACAGGGCTAGACTACTCCAGATGGCTATAGAGAGTCCGGAAATGAAGAAAATCCTCGGAAATGATGAGGTTCTTAGCGAAGTGGAGCGAGAGGAATTGAGATACCTTAAGAGCCTGAGATATGAGGTTAGGGAATCGCGCCGTATGCGGTCCTCTATTGCCTCCTTTACCCCTCCTACTGAGGAAACCGAAGAAATTTGATAAGGAAGTCGCAAAAGAGAGGGGTTCTAGCATAGCTACGGACATCATCGTTAGAGCCTTTGAGGTAGAGGGCAAGGTACATATAAGGATGACCCAAGATTTGAGAAGATGGCTCACGCTCTTGTGAAAGCTTGCTCTACCATGTGGTCTCGTGGGTTGCTGATGGAACTATGATGCGGACACAATCACGATGGGTAGAAGACAGCCACAGTTTCTGCGTTTACTATCTCGTCACTCGCCGACTCGCCGGTCCACATGATTGCGTTGAGGTAGTACGTGTAGGTCCCGGCCGATGCTACAGTGAAGACGTTTAGAATGGTTCCTGCTCGGTTCACCAATAAGTCCGTGGGCGCATCGCTAGAAATATCGTCCATGTACATCCAAGGATCGGCAAAGCCTAAACTGCAATCTGCGGGGTCTAGGCGGTGACCGAAGGCCCATCCATCCGTTGTGCCTGATGTGTGTTCGATCCAGAAGTGCATAAATGAATAGAGGACGACTGTCCCAGGACCGGGCACGGTAATGTCGATGGAGTAGTAGTTGGTGCACCCGGACATCGCCACCCCTGAGGGACTGACCAACATCACTGTGCTCATGACCGCCCCTGGCCCGGCGGGTCCCTGTGGTCCAGTACAGTCATTCACATCCACGATTCCGTCGCCGTTCAGGTCTTCGGCGGGTAGGTCAGGCACACCGTTTTGATTGAGGTCCCAACAGGCGATG
>JBHIFI010000045.1:0-13004 GCA_046761005.1 Thermoplasmata archaeon | reverse complement strand
TTGTGAGAAACCGATATCATCTCTCGCTCTCTTCTTTCACAATTGTTTGTGCCTTACTCGAGAAAGGGCACCCAAAGGATTTATACGAATAGGAGAATAGGAGAGGATGTGAGAAGAACAATCGTTATCGCTCTGGGACTATTCTTCCTGGGTCTCGGATTGCTGGCCATAAGCGTGGTTCAAGGTGGCGGGACCGTATATCTTGCTGTGATTTTTCCAGTCTATGCAGGAACAGACATATGGGGTTTTTTCGGCATCCTCTGCATAATCGGTGCCTTCTTCCTTGGGTTCTTCGCATTTGTTCCGAGAGGACTGCCTGTGGAAATATCAGAGGGTGGTAAGCAGGGATTACCTCCCTCTAGAGAATCAGAGAAGAAGTTCGGTGGAGTCGTGATGCTGGGTCCAATTCCCATCATCGTTGGCTCAGATATGAAGATGTCCATCATAGCAATTGTTCTTGCGATAATTCTGATAGTCGTTCTCATAGTCAGCATGTTGTTATTCATTCCCCGTTTCGTGGGATAACCTCCATTTTTAATATTGCGTGACCATTGCACTTCGGTGCTTCGATGAGGATTCTCGTAAACGACCCCATCGCAGAAGAGGTCATCGATTTTCTGAAAACAAAGCACAAAGTCGACACTAAGGAATATGAAGCGGACGAACTCCTCAACAACATTCATTTGTATCATGCGATTATCGTCAGAAGCAGAACCAAGGTGACCCAGGACGTCATCCGGAAGGGAGAGAATCTCAAGGTGATTGGAAGAGCTGGAGTCGGTGTGGACAACATTGATGTCGAAGCAGCAACCAGAAGAAAAATCCCAGTGGTTTTTTCGCCTGGGGGGAGTACGGTATCCGTTGCAGAACTGGCGCTGGGGCACATGCTCTCTTTGGCGAGGAATCTCGTGTTATCTGATAATAGCGTTCGCGCCGGGAAATGGGAGAAGAAGAGGTTCAAGGGAATCGAGCTCCAGGGCAAGGTTCTCGGTCTGGTTGGTGCTGGGAGGATTGGTACCGAGGTCTGCAAACGGGCCAGAGCTTTCGGAATGAGAGTTCTGGCGTTTGATCCGTATCTGAGCGAAGAGCATGCCACCAAAATCGGAGTGGAACTCGTTGGCCTTCCTGAGCTTCTGAAGGAATCTGACTTTGTAAGCATCCATGCTGTCCTAACACCAGAAACTAGAGGTCTCATTGGCAAGAAGGAACTGGATATGATGAAAAGAAGTGCCTACCTGATAAACTGCGCCAGAGGAGGAATCGTTGATGAGGATGCGCTAGCGGGCGCGCTCCAAGAAGGTCGCATCGCGGGTGTGGCTCTCGATGTTTTCGAAAATGAACCTCCCAAAGATAGTCCTCTTCTGAAACTCGATAACATCCATTTTACACCGCATCTGGGGGCCTCAACGACTGAAGCTCAAAGGCGAGCGGGCAAGATGGTGGCCGAGCAGGTCTTGAGGGTCATGGATGGTGAGATTCCGGATCAAGTGGTTAATAGAGAAATCTATGATTAGTCCTCATCCGCCACCCTGCGAGCTGCCTCCAAGAGACCGAGGTTCTCGGACTCCCTCTTCTCCCGTATGCATGACATGATTTCTATGTAATCCTCATAGTTCCCGCCAAACCTCCTAACGGCCCTGCCGATGGCTCTCTCGAGTGTCTCCTTCTTGCGCTTGTGCCTCAGAGCGTCTCTTATCACTTCGTTTTTGTTCATTCACATTTCCTCGCAGACCCTGATGAAGTTCCTAAAGATGTCGGAGCCATACTCCGTGTGCTCTACTTCGGGGTGGAATTGAAGGCCGTAGAAGGGCTTCTTGACATGTTTCATGGATTGAACTTGACAGTTATCCGAGTGCGCGAGAACAATGAAGTCCTGAGGAACTTCGCTCACTTCATCATTGTGCGATTCCCAAGCCTCGAATTTCTTTGGCAAGCCTACGAAGAGGTCATCCTCTTCGTCGACGAAGATGGTGGCTTTCCCGAACTCCGGAATTCTGGAAGCCTCTGCCTTCCCGCCAAAAAACAATGCCATAAACTGGTGACCAGCACAGATTCCCAAGATGGGGATGTCAGCCTTTTCGAGATATTCTCCGTTTCTACCCATCTTCTCAACGTCCAGGCCAACTCGTGGCGCCCCGCCAGAAAGAACCAGACCATCGGCATCAATCTCATCAAGAGGAGTCGTATTGGGAATTATTCCTGTATCCACACCGATGTCTCTAAGAACCCTCCATTCCCTATGTGTCCACTGTCCTCCGTTGTCGATGACTGATATTTTCACAGACGGTCATCGAAGAATCACGATATAAATCTTTGACCACTACTCCCACTCTATGGTGGCAGGTGGTTTGTGAGTCACATCATAGACTACTCGATTCACAGTCTTTATTTCATTTGTGACTCGGACTGATATTCTCTCGAGAACGTCATGCGGAATGTGCATGTACTTGGCGGTCATCCCGTCGACAGATTCCACCGCACGAACCGCCACCGTGTCTCCGTAGGCACGCATGTCCCCATGAACGCCCACCGATCTCAGCGGCAGCAGAACCGCAAAATACTGCCACGGAAAGTCCATCTTTCCCGCCTCGGCAGCCTTCTCTATCTCTTCTTCCACTATTGCGCATGCGTCCCGCACGACTTCCACTCTCTCAGGGGTGACCTCACCGAGTATTCTTATTGCAAGCGCGGGACCAGGAAACGGTTGTCTCTCAGAAACGGGAATGCCTAGGGACCTGGCAACCTTTCTTACTTCATCCTTGTAGAGGTCCCTTAGGGGCTCAACGAGTTTCAATTTCATCGAGGAAGGCAGGCCGGCTACGTTGTGGTGGGATTTTATCGTGTCGCGAAGTTGACCACCGCTTTCAATCCAATCGGGAGCAATCGTTCCCTGGACGAGATATCCGGTTCCCCAGGAACTGGCTTCCCGCTCAAATATCTCAATGAATTTATTCCCGATGATTTTCCTCTTCTCCTCAGGGTGGACTACTCCCTTCAATGAGTCGAGGAACTCCTTTGAAGCATCAAGTATTTTGTATCGAACGCCTGTCGCATCGAATGTCCTTGCGACCTCAGCATCCTCGTTCTTCCTCATGAATCCGTTGTTGACATAGACAGCATAGAGCCGGTCGCCAATTGCGCGGCTGACTAGAACGGCCGCGACGGTGCTATCCACTCCACCAGACACGGCGATTATAGCCTTTCCATCTATCTCGTCTGCCAGTTTCTTAGTCTGCTCCTCTATGAACGATTCCGGATCGAACAATCAATCACCAACTGACTTAGAATCCTCTACAGTCCACTCCTCCAACTTCTTTCTGTGCCTCCTCAACCTCTCTTCAAGTTGCTCATCGGAAAGAGCGAGGACCTCAACAGCCAATATGGCCGCGTTCTCACCCCTATCTAGTCCAACCGCCGCGACAGGAATCCCAGGGGGCATTTGAACAACTGAAAGAAGAGAATCGAGGTTGATTTTCCCGCTCACCGGGACGCCAATCACAGGTCTTGTGGTTTGTGAGGCCACAACCCCTGGAAGCGCAGCGGAAAGGCCCGCGACTGCTATGATGACCTTTGCATCGCTGTTTTCGATTTCGCGTTGCAGGTATTCCGGGGATCTGTGAGCGGATGCCACAATCATTCTTGACTGTATACCAAACTGATTGAGGATGTCCTCAGCCCGCTCTCCGATTTTCTTATCTGATTTGCTACCCAAGATTATGAGGACAGACATTGTTCTCACTACCCAAAGGTGTGAGAAAACAAATAAGGGTTTCTGAACCCTAGGACTTCATTATGGTCAGAAGGAACAGACCTATGGCCAGAACGGCTCCTATTATTGCTGAGACCAGAACTAGTATAGAGCCAACAATGAGATTTCCTAGGTCATCAACTCTAAGAACGCCCATAGCGCTCTTCTGCTGCCATTCGAGGTATGCCCAGATGATTCCAATAACCAATCCACCTGCGAGCAGACCTGCTCCTATTTTCCTGCTCTTCCCGCTGCCGAAGTATGCCGTGAACGCACCTGTAATCAGCAGGAAGAGGGCAAACGAGAATATCAATATGGTCACGAATTCCCCGGTATCGATCTCTATCATCTTCTGTCCTCCTAGAACTTTATACCAGTGAGGGTCTTGGTGTCGATTACCCCACCAATCGATCTGATCTTGTCGACAACGACTTGACCGAGAACGTTGAAATCCTCAGCCTCAATCTTTGCGATGAGGTCATACTCCCCGAAGAGGGGATGAAGCTCAACGATCTCCTCCACTTTCTGGAGCTCGTTGTAAACCTCATGTTCTTTTGCGGGTGCAGTACTTATCAGAACAAAACCTATGGCCACAAAGCTCACCCGGGCATCATAAAGTTATAGCTCTCTATAAAGGTTTCTATGAAGCCACAATGTGTGCTGGCCTTCGCTCGAGATATGATCTCTCCGATAGAACTCATGAGCATTCAGCGGCTTTTTCCACTCGAGAAAGAACCTCTCTCCACGTAGGAATGTTCGTCTGACCCCCTCGGGATTCCATCGCAAAACTCGCGGTGGCAGAGCCGGCCCATCCACAAAGTTCAAAGTCCATACGTCTGCTCCAAGCAGCGTAGAAGCCCGCCCGATAGGCGTCTCCCATTCCCGTGGCTTCCTCAATCCTCCTTGGCTCTATCGCGGGTATCTCATGTTTCTCCCCCTCATGAAAAATAACGCTTCCTCTTTTTCCCAGCGTAACTATGAGAAGGTCTACCATGTCAGCGAGTTCTTCCGATTCCTCCAGACCAGTGAAACTGAGTGCCGCGCGGAGTTCATTTTCGTTTGCGAAGAAATGATTGGATTTCTGGAGAAACTCGTTGAAGGTTTCCTTGTCGTAGACATAATGGATTTCCTGTGCAGGGTCGAAGCTCACCTTTTTTCCCAATTCAAGTGCGAGGTCCACAATCCGGATGTAATATTCCGGCCTACCAGTGCTTATGTGAACTATCTCCGAGTTCCTGATAATGTTCTCATGAATATCGAAGCTTCCTGAATCTCGGTAGGGTCCCTGGTCTATCACGCATATCTGATTGTGCTTCTTGTCCGAGAATATCCACGCGACCGGAGTACGATATCCTTGGACCCTTATCAATTCGGATACATCCACATTCGATTGCCTCAGAGCCTCCTCGTAGTCCGCGGGAAAATCCTCCCCAACGAAGGATGATAGAGCCGTTCTCACCCCCAGAGATGAGGCGATCCTCGCTATGTTGGCGCCCGTCCCGCCAAAGAAGGTTCTTCTATCGATAAGCTCGATCGAGGTGTTGGGAGGCGGGAGCTCGGGCACGGTAATTATGTAATCAAGAACAGTGTGTCCATAGACTCCTAGGAAGAACTTGGCCATTCAATCCTCCTTGGTCAGGTACCCGAGGTCCAATCAGTAAGGTATCTCTTCTGGGACGCTGTTAGCTTGTCTATTTTCACGCCCAGAGTTTTCAGCTTTATCCTCGCAACCTCCTCATCGATTTCCTTTGGAATGTCATACACTTTGTTTTCGAGTGATTCGTAGTTTCGAGAAAGGTACCTTAGGGAGAGAGCCTGAATAGAGAAGCTCATATCCATTATTTCGACAGGATGACCTTGGCCCGCCACGAGGTTTATCAGCCTCCCCTCGCCCAGAAGATACACAGACTTGCCGTTCCTCAAGTCATATCTGTCCACGAATTCTCTGACCCTCTTGACGGTCTTTGATGCTTTGGTCAGCGCATCTTTGGATATTTCGTTGTCGAAGTGCCCGGCGTTGGCCAGAATGCATCCATCCTTGACAGCATCGAGATGTTTGCCAGCGAATACGTCCTTGCACCCCGTCGCGCTCACGATGAAGTCCGCGCTTCTTGCTGCATCGATTATGGGCATGACCTCGAATCCATCCAGCTTTGCCTCCACTGCTCTTATCGGATCGACTTCGGTCACGATTACGTGTGCTCCCATCCCCCTTGCCCTCATTGCGATACCTCTGCCACACCATCCATAGCCCGCAACGATGAACCTCTTTCCAGCAATGAGAAGATTCGTGCTTGTCATTATGCCATCCATGGTGGACTGACCAGTACCATATCTATTGTCGAAGAGATATTTCATGTGAGCATCATTGACCGATATCACTGGGAACTTGAGCTCTCCGGATGATGCCATGGCTCGTAGTCGGATAATTCCCGTCGTCGTTTCCTCATTGGCTCCCTTAACCGAGTCCAAGAGCTCACTTCTCTGGGAGTGAGTGAGGAAGATAAGGTCTCCTCCGTCGTCTATTAGGAAGTCCGGCTTTAGGTTAAGGACCGAATTCAGATTGCCGTAGTACTCCTCCCTGCTCTCCCACTTCTTGGCGAAGGTCTCCAGACCGAACTCCTCTCTCAGGGCAAAGGAAACCGAATCATCCGTGGAGAGAGGATTGCAGGACGCCAATCTTACTTTGGCTCCAGCCTCTCTGAGCGTCAGTGCCAGAGTGCCAGTTTTTGCCTCTACATGAAGAGCCATTCCAACTTTGAGTCCTTCGAAAGCCCTCTCTTTTTTCAGCCTTTTTCGGACCTCATGGAGCAGTCTCATGTGGGTTCTGGCCCATTCAAGTCTTCTGATGCCTTTCAGCAAAACATCTTCCGCCATGACGAGTCGCAGATAACCGGGACCGATTATTTCCTTTTCGGTCCTCTTCCCCTCGATTTTCCGCGCCAATAGGCGTAGCCGAGTGTTAGAAGGACGACTACCAGCATCATGGAGATGGCCTCCAGCGCCGGAATTCCTGGCGGTGTCCCTCCGGAACGGTCGACAAAGACTGATGTCTGTCTAACCTCATCGCTATATCCCGCCTTGGAGACGTCCACAATGATTACGAAGAAGGTGTCCACGGAAACGGACGCCGTAAGCGTACTCTGGAATACTCCGCTCGCATCAGTGACCCCAGAGGGATTGCTGAGACTTCCCTCGAGCGCCTCAGGACTCAGCCGGATGCTAACCTCTGCGCCTTCGACGGGTTGCAGGGTCTGAGAGTCCCTCACTGTGATTGTTACAGTAGATGTGCCGTCGGATGCTATCCTCGGTGGATTCCTCACCAAGGATATTTCGAGTAGTCTGGCTCCTGGGTGCACAGTAATCTCGCCTACCGCTTGACTCTCTGGGAACCCGGGGATACTCGTGCGGGCAGTGAAGACCGCAGTTCTGGGCTCGGTCACGATGGGGACTGTCCAATTGAAAACAAATGAACCCTGTGCATCCGTGTATCCAGCATAGCTGGCATCCGGTTCCAAGGACTCGGTGACATTCACAAAGACCCCCGGCATTGAGGCGAAAGTCTTCGGATGCTTCACCTCCACTTCTATTTCAATCACCTCACCAGAGCCTATCTGGTCTGCGAGAATTATCACCGAAACCCTCGGAGGGTCTTCCTGGGTCAAGTGAAGGTTTTTGAAGGACCAGAAGTTGTAGACACCCTCGGCCATACCCACCCAGCCCGTAAACTTCGTCTTGTTAACTGCCTCGACTATTTCGTAGTGAAGAATCGGGATGATAGGATTCTCCTCAGCGATCCAGCCTTGAGCGTATTTGACGAGTTCCTGTCTCTCTGTCATGCTTATCGCATCGTCGGCATTTTTGAGGATCTGATCGAAAGTCGCATTATCATATTTTACATAGTTTTCCGAGCCGCTTGAATGGAGGATATCTCTGATGAAACTCGGCTCTCTTCTAGCATCGAGAACACCCATGAAAATATCGAAGTTACCGTCCGCGACATTCAAATATAGATCGTCCCACGTTTCCATTACCATGTCCCTGACATCTAATCCAATGGTCTGAAGTTTGCCTATGAGGTTTGTTGCTATTGGCGATTTCTGAACCTCAATGCTGGATGAAGGATAGAAGAATTCGAAGTAGAATTCCGATCCGTCGGGCATCTCGCGGAAGCCATCAGAATCCTTGTCGGTGTAGCCAGATTCCTCGAGCATGATTTTCACTGAATCCAAATCAGACTTTTTTGCTCCGTCCTCGACTTTGCTCTTGACCCTGTATCTGGGGACGCTAGCGTTAAGCCAAAAAGAATTTGAAGGGTGTATGACGGAGTCAGCAATGATGGTGTTGGATTCCATCGTAAGGTAGAGGTCCTTGTCCATGGACATGGCAATTGCCTTTCTTATGATCGAATCGTTGAGTGGGATTCTCTGTGTGTTTATTCCGACATAAAGGAACTTGAACGTAGGACTCGTGAGGACGGAAACGGTTTTCGTTATAGTTTCGTTGGAGACGTTCAGAAAAACAGAGCTTTCAGTGGTGTTGAGAGGCCATCCGAGGAGACCTATCTCTCCGCGGATCATAGCATCCGCAGTGGGATCTGTAGCCTCATCGAATCCCGGATATTTTCTGAATGTTATGTTGTCGAGATATGGCCGCCCATCAAAATAATCCTCATAAGCCTTGATGATAACTTCATCGGAGTTAATCGATTCTAAGGCAAAAGCACCACATCCCTCTTCCCGAATAGTGTCATCAGACCTGATGAGGGGGAAAGACAAATCCATCGTCAAGAAAATACCATCCTGATCTGTCCCAGAGAGATCAAAAAGAATCTCATTTTCAGATATTTTGTTCACTGAATAGTCTACTCCATATGCTGTTTGATATGTGTAGAGTACATCATCAGCGGTCACTTGTCCACCGTCATGCCACGTCACATCGGTCCTTAGGCGGACGAGTACCGTTTCATTTGCTTCATTAACTGTCCAACTCGAGGCGACCCATGGTACGGGGAGCAGAGTTTCTGAGTCAATCCTTGCGAGGGAATCGTAGAGCAAATCGATGATGTGCCTGCTTGTCTCATCTGGATTTCCGCTGGGGTCCAAGTCAAAGACCGCATTCTGGTCTACGGCGACTACAAAATCGCCCCCGTAGAGTCCTCCCAGGGGCCCCTCTTCAGCGTTAGCGGGCGGTATTTCTGGTGCCAGACTCCATGTGAAGGCCAAAAACAGAGCGAGTAGTACTACGATAAACCTTCGAGACATCAGCGTCCTCCTCCGTTGAGAGGACCCCCAAAGCGGGGGTCATACAGCGAAGGTCTGTACTGAGGTCGACCCTATAAATACCTTTCGAACTGGCTCAGCCAGTCTCTTCTCATCCGTGTCTTGATGGACCTTCGTGCACGCACTGATTGATACCCGGCTAGATTATATCGAGTTCCTTGCCCGCTTTCTCAAAGGCGGCGAGAGCGTCATTCAGGTCGTCCTTCGTCAGCCCAGCATTCATCATGGTCCTTATTCGGGCTTTGTCCCTTGCCACCATCGGGAAGACTATCGGAAGGGCGAAGAGTCCCAACTCGAAAATCCTCTCAGAGAGTGCCTTAGCTTTGTGAGACTCGCCCACTATTACCGGAGTTATGGGGGTCTCGCTCTCTCCCGTGTCGAATCCCATGGAATCGAGCTCTTTCTTGAAGTAATTCGTATTGTCCCATAGATTCTTCACATGTTGGGGCTCCGTCTCCAGTACTTCTATGGCAGCAATCTGAGCGGCTGCAACTTGCGGTGGGTGCGATCCAGAAAGGAGCCATGTTCTTGATTTGTTGTACGCGAAGTTTACCAGGTCCTGGGAGCCCGCAATGAGTCCTCCAACCACACCGTACGCCTTGGAAAAGGTGCCCATCTCCACGTCAATCTTTCCTGATATGTTGAAGTGTGCGCCTATTCCCCTTCCGTCCGGTCCTATGACACCCTCTCCATGGGCATCATCCACAAAGGTCATCGCACCGACTTCAGAGGCCAACTCGACTATAGTATCCATATGCTGGATGTCGCCATCCATGGAGAAGACGCCGTCCGAGACGACGAGTATTCTTCTGTACTTCTTGTCCCCCTCTCGAAGCGACTTTTCAAGCTCTCCCATATCACGGTGCGGGAAGATCATCCTGTCCGCCTTTGTGAGCCTAACTCCATCGATTATGGAGCCATGGTTGAGCTCATCCGAGATTATCAGATCGCCTTTCCCGACAAGCTGGGGGATGAGGCCAGCATTTGCCGCGAAACCTGTCTGATAGATTAGAGTGGCCTCAGTCCTCTTGAATCTTGCAAGTATCTTTTCCGCCTTTTCATGCAAGTCCATATTGCCTGCAATGGGTCTCACTGAACCAGAGCCTACCCCGTGACTATCTATTGCGTCCTTGGCCGCTTGCTTCAGTCTGGGATGGTTGCTTAGATTCAGATAGTTGTTTGAGCAGAGCATTATAACATCCTTTCCTTCCACTCTGCATCTTGGTGCGGAGGGACCTTCTAGAATGCGCAATTTCCAGTCGAATCCCTTCTCCGCCAGTTCCTGATATTCCTCTCGCAAGAACCCTATTGGATCTCTCACCTTCCTACCTCCTCTATTGGACCTTACCTTTCATGCATTCGCCATTTTTAAGCATTCCTCTGGCGTTGGAACCAATCCATGTAAAGAACGACCTTTCCAGAGTTGCCCGACCTCATTGCGGCCATGCCCTCCTCGAACTGATCGAACTTGAGCTCGTGCGTAATTATCGGCTCGAGATTCAGACTTCCAGACTCCATCAGCCCTCGCATCCTGTACCATGTATCGAACATGAGTCTCCCGTTAATGCCTTTGATCGTCGTGTACTTGAAAATCACGTTCTCTGAGAGGTCTGTGGTCCACGGCTCGGAGAACACACCTAGAAGGGCTATCGTTCCTCCCGGTCTGAGGATGTCCAAGCCCATATTGACTGCGTTTGGATTTCCGGTCATCTCTAGGGCGACATCTACACCTCGTCCTTCTGTGTTATCTGCAACTATCTTGTTTATGTCATCTGTGAGGCTACTCAGTGCAAAATCCGCCCCACATTTCTTTCCAAGGTCGATTCTGTATCGATTCCTTCGGCCTATGCCGAAAACCTTCCTCGCACCTATTGCTCTGCAGACAGCAACGGACATGAGTCCTATCGGACCGAGCCCTAGCACTGCCACGTTTCTTCCAGGAACATCGGTCGCGAAGACTGTGTGAATAGCGTTTCCGAGCGGATCCTGTATGGTGGCGTACTTTGCGGGAAGATCCCCGTTCTTGAGCAGATTTGCTACAGGAAGCGAGGCGTACTCTGCGAATATTCCAGTCGTATCGACTCCGAATATCTTCATGTTCTCACAGATGTGAGCGTTCCCCGTCCTGCACTGGAAGCAGTAGCCACAGCACAGATGGCACTCTCCTGAGACCCTATCCCCCTTTTCCAAGCCCCTCACGTCCGACCCTACATCTTCAATCACCCCGGAGAATTCATGGCCGTAGGTGAGAGGAACCTTAATCCTTTTTGAGGCCCAATCATCCCATTCGTATATGTGCACATCCGTTCCGCAAATAGAGACAGCTTCCATTCTTACGAGAGCCTCACTGGGCTTTGGCTTAGGCACGGGCACCTCTTGCACTTCGGTGCCGCCCTCTTCTGGCTTTACTTTCACTATCGCCCTCATCTTTTCCTCCAAAATTTCCTCCCCCTTTGCAGTTGGCGAAAAGGTATAGCTTTCCTCTTCATAAGCCTTGTTCATTTCGCAATTTTGCATAGCTTCATAGTTCTGTAGCCCGTCACGACTGTAACATATTCTCTGGACCTGAACTCTTGGTCAAGGTCATCATCTCCTGTGTCAATCCTGAGGAAGGGCGTGCGTCTGAGTTTCCCTGGTGTGCATACGATGAGCATCTCGTCGAGGCCTATTCGCCTGACAACTGCAGGAGAAAGCTGAAGATTCCCTCTGCCCAAGATGAAGCCCTGCGCGCCTATGGGAGTTAGGATGAGTTTCACCTTTTTGTGCTTGTCAAGGAGAGAAAGGAGTTGCTTCTCATTCAAGTCCTTCCTCACAAGCTCACCACGATAGATGGCATCAACACCAAGAAGAGAATAATCAACACCGATTTCCTCGGATATCGCGGCAATCGTGGAACCGGATCCAAGTATGTACAACGTATCCTCGTTTTCACTCATATCTTCGGCAACATGCTCCGCTATCTCCATCTTCATATCTTCCTCATGAACGGCCTCGGCGTGCATCTTTCCCACCTGAACATAAGTGGGCTCATTCGGCGTGCTTGCCGTGCCGAAGAGCCTTATATGCCATTCACCCGCCCGATACCTCTCTTCATCCAGATCCAATATCTCTCCGTCCCCAACATCGAGTTCGCCCAAAAGGAACCTCACCACGATGAAAGCAACTGCTTCGGGATTCATTCCGAAAACGCCAGAGTGCATCTTCACACCGGAGGGTATGCCTATTATGGGAACGTCGTTATTGACGATTTTCCAAATATCTCTGGCGGTGCCATCTCCACCGCAGAAAACTATGAACCTCACATCTCTTTTCAAGAGGGCCTCGCAGGTGTTCATTGTGTCCTGCGCGGTGGTAGGCTCTTCTGGATCGTAAATGACTTCCCATTTCCATGGACCTTTGCTGAATTGCTCGAGATAGCTTGCACCCATTGACTTACCGCAGGTGAGCCATTCGACCCCCTCGACCCTTTCCTTTTCCATCAAGGAGGAAAGTGCATCCAAGAATTTGGACATCTTTTCTGGTGCGACTGGCCTCCCGCCCAATGCTAATGCCTTGTCGAGGATATCATCCGTTCCCTTCAGGCCTACACGGCCGCCTATTCCCGCGATGGGATTGACAACGAGACCGATGGGTTGCATCTATGGAGTAATCGGTGTTTGGGCAAAAAGCCTTCTCTTTTTCATCGGTGTCTGCATTCAAAGCTAGGCGGGAGCCATTAGCATATCTTTGCACACTTCCAAGAACCGCGCAAGGAGGCAAACAAAGCGAGGATTCAATAGTTTCGGTGTATGCAAAGCCTAAGAAGAGAGAGCAATTTGGGCGAAGCGTAGCGAAGCCATATAGCCCGTGTCATCTGCCTATAACCCGCCTTTGCATAATGAACCATTCCTGAACACTCATTGAAACCGCATTTCTCGTGAAGTTCTAACGGGTTATTCAGGTCTCCTGCTACGTAATGAACTTTGCTTTTCCTA
>JBHIFI010000044.1:0-13056 GCA_046761005.1 Thermoplasmata archaeon | reverse complement strand
GAAATTCTGCAGATCCCAAATGTAGTCCGTGAGTTGGGACTTGGAAACATTCGAGACTATCGAGGCAATGACCGGGTCATAACTATTCGGGTCATCATAGGAAGGACTGGATAAGACTGTATCCGTCCCGCCGAGAACCACACCAAAGACAGAAAAAGAAAGTACAACCAAGATGCTGACTATCTTTTTGCCCACAAACATGTAAGGCCTCCTTGCCGTAGCCATGTCTATGCCACCTTCATATTTAGAATTGTCCCTGATGGAAAGAATAATTAGCTATGAGTCCAATATATTCTGAGACATGGCAGAGATCAAGACCAAAGAAGAGATTCTCAGAAAACTGGCCAGGAAGTATGAGAAGAACCCGAGAGGCTGGTCTGTCCTCGTTAGAGAGAACAGGTCTGGCTATTCGGACTTTCTCATCTCCACTGCAGATGAATTGTGGCAGATCAAGGTGGACAGTCTCTACAAGCCGAATGCAAGTGCGATGGGAATGAAAGTGGGCGGTAGGACTGAAGCCAGGAAGATTGCCTTTGACTCTGAACCCAAATTCGGCTTCCGACCCTTGCCTCCAGATATCCTAGATAAACTTCTCGGAGGAGAATTCGAACGTCAAGAACTCACGAGGATAATCGATAGGGTGCTCGGAGAAGAGCCTAAGAGGCTAAGTGAGATCGATTCTCCAGGTCTGATACACGGACCCGTCCGGTTTGGCTGGAAGGGATACCTTTCAGAGAGGCAGAAGCTCCTCGATGCGAAGCTGAAAAAGGGTCTGGACAAGCTTCTCTTCGAAGAAGGATTTGGTTTCAGCCATGCGTGAGCAAATATGAACACTAGACCGTCATACTTAAATAACGACAAACCGATTTCAAAGGCAGTTCGGATTGTGGCGAACGGCCTTGGAGTGGATACCCAAAGGAGCTAGCAAGAGGGAGAGAGACGCCGAACAGAATGGTTGTAAAACTGAAGATTTGCCTGGTTGGTGATCCTGCCGTCGGGAAAACCAGCCTGATTCGACGATACGTAAAAGACCAATTCAACGACGAGTACTTGAAAACAGTGGGAGCTAAAATTGCCAAAAAGACACTGACCATTCCGTTGAATGGAACGGAGATCAGGGTCGATATGATTCTCTGGGACATTGCTGGTATGGGAGGAAAAGATTCCATTCTCAGGCGGGATTATCTCTATGGGACTCAGGGCGTCCTTGCCGTCTGCGATGCCACGGACAGCAAGACTATCTCGGGCCTGGGTGATTGGATTGAGGCTGTGAGGAAACTGGCGGGTGACGTTCCCATACGGATCGTCATTAACAAGACGGATATGGACGATGGGGCTCTTGAGGAAGAGCCTAGAACCTTTCCCAGCGCCGATAGCGGCACCTCATGTATACGCACGAGTGCAAAAACTGGCGACAATGTGGAAAGGGCATTCTACGATCTTGCCAAGAGCATTGTGCTCGATAAGATCATTGCAAGAATGAGATCAGGCGAGACTGCACCCTTGCTTCGTTCGCAGTAAGCTTAATACGTAGAAGATTCATTCTTTTTCATTCCGATATAGGTGCGATCCAGATGCCCTCGAAACAAAGGATACTGCTTTGTCTGCTGATCTCGATTCTTCTCTTGTTTCCTTACCTGAGTGAAGATGAAGGAGATGCTGATCTCGAGCCCAGACTCCTCTCGAGCACCCACAACGATGCGAGGTCTGAGCTTTCACGGAGATTTGCGGAGATTGTCAACTACAGTGATGTCATGGTCATCAGGAACCTCAACTCTCAGATCTCTATGGAAATAGCAGACTACTTTGCAAGCGAAAGGCGAATCCCCTGGGAGAGAATCTGCAACGTGACCATCACCGAGTCAGAGGTGATTAACCGCGCAACCTTTGAGAATATGAGATCACAAGTCGAGAACTTCATGTTTTCAAACAACTTGGTGGACAAGATAAACTTCATAGTGACGACGAAAGGCGTTCCACTGAAGATATCCGACTCTCCCTGGGAATACTCTGCCTCGGTCGACTCTGAACTCGCTCTCATCAATGATATCTATTCTGGCTTGATAGGCAACCACCGCTGGGTCGTGAATCCTTATTTCAATTCCTCCGAGGCATTCTCTCACGCTCAGTATCACTTCTACATCGTCACCAGAATCACGGCTTTCACCGAGGAGGAAGCCATGAGTTTAATAGACAAGGCCACACATGCAATAGGCAGGAAAGGGACATTCCTCCTGGACACAGATCCAGGACGAGTGGGGGGTTATAAGATTGGGAACGACTGGATGGTTGATGCGGATTTCATCTTGCGCCAAAAGGGATTCGATGTCGTTCTTGATGAGACCTACACTTTCCTCACGAACTACTCCAACATAGCAGGCTACACCAGCTGGGGGAGTAATGACGGTAGCTGGTACATACCCGAAAACCAGAATGCGGGATTCGAAGTAGATGTTGGAGGTGACGGTGTTCCCGACAGCTGGTATTTCGAAGACACCTCTGGAACGGCTAACATATCCAGAAACAACACAGATGTTCGTTCTGAAAACTGGTCCATTCAGGTCACGAGACCCGATGTCGATGACGGATTTGCAACTGTCACTCAGAACGTTACAGTAGTGCCTGAGCGGCGGTACTTTCTTCTCGGGTTTGCAAATCTCACGGGCGTCTCTTCTGAGCATGGGATATTCCTGCAGATAAGGATTCTGAATGATTTCGGAAACCCGATCAAGGTTCTCAATGGCTCAGCTCGAACCGGAACCACCGATAGCTATGTCTCCCTTGGCCAGATCATACTGGAGCCCAGAAATGAATCACGGATCCAGATATCAGCGGTCTTCTCCAAATCCAACGGAACCGTTGTTTTCGATGATGTGAGGCTGATAGACATCAAACCGCACAACTCATGGACACCAGGAGCACTGGCGGAGACCTACGTTTCGACCGGTGGTAGAAGCTTCAACTATGGAACCGCTTACGGCCAGTCCCTAGTGGCGGATCTCTTGAGAGACGGGGTCACAGGACTCAAGGGCTATGTCTACGAGCCCTACCTGAATGCCGTGGCCCATCCCAACATCCTCTTCAAGGCCTACACTGAAGGATACACGCTCGCTGAGAGCTTCTCCATGGCATCAGAGATTTCCCTCAGCTGGATGGATGCCATCGTTGGCGATCCCAAGCTGGCTCCTTACAACGCAAGCTATCTGCCCGACTTGAGCATCAATGAGAGCGCTATAACTTTCTCCGTGAACCCCGCGATCGTTGGAGATGAGACTAACATCTCAGCTGATGTCTCCAACTTGGGAAACTACCCTGCTACCGATGTGACAGTCTCATTCTTCATGGGCGACCCAAGAAACGACGGTATCCTTCTGGGAAACAGAAGTCTGGATGTCTTTCATCATTCAGTGAACTCCACATCGATTCCCCTTTCCACAAAGAATCTGAGGATGGGCGGACACGAGTTCTGTGCCCATGTGGACTCACCAGATGACTATCTTGAGACGAGTGAGTTCGATAACATCGCATGTTCGAACCTCACACTTCTCGGGTACTTGCATCTCGATGCGGGCTGGAATCTTATCTCAATTCCCCACGTTGTGACAAACCGCAGCGTTCAGGCGGTTCTAGCATCCATAGAGGGAAATTACGATGTCCTCAAATATTACAACAACTCGGCGACCTCTGACCCCTGGAAGACCTACAAGTCAGGAAGGGACCCATCCTTGAATGATTTGAGAGAAATCCACAACAGGATTGGATTTTGGATTCATATGAAGTCTGAGGGAGATCTCTTGGTAGGCGGTGCCAGTGTGCCAACCACAATGATTAGGCTGAAGTATGGCTGGAACCTCGTGGGGTATCCCTCTTACGCAAACCGATCGATTCAAGATGCCCTTGCTGGCGTTCCTTGGACTAGGATTGAGGGTTTCGACCCGCTTGCAGAGCCCTATCGCTTGAGGGTGCTTTCTCCCTCCGACATTCTGTCTCCAGGAATGGGAATCTGGATAAAGGTCTCCCAGGACTGCTGGTGGAGGGTCGAGAATTGATCTCTGGCGCTAACCTGCGATAACCCATACTGCGTCGCTGGATAACTCGAACCAATACCCCTGAAAGGGTGAAAGCGTATCTGAAATCGAATACCGCCTCAGATAGTACGGTGGGTCGATAGAAGGACCTTCAACCCGCTTGAGAGGTATACTGGTGGCAAGGTCAGAAACTTTCATTTCACCAAAGGACGGATAACCTACCAGATTCCAGCCTTCGTGAAGCTCGATATCAGTTTCCTGAGGGACGGTCCCGGCCATCACGAAGAATGAATCTTCAATGACGTTGATCCAATAACCTTTCAGATGCGTCATAACACTCAGGTGGGAATAGTCTTTGAACCGAGAGAAGCTCGTCCATCCATCCGAATAATCAATGGAATTGTAGGCCCAGACATTGTCGAAGCTGACCGTCTGAAGAATGCTAGAAAGACTGTTGTTTGAGGGAATGAGGGGGAAGGAAATCAGGTGCTTTCCACTCCCCAAGAATCTTGATGTCTTCGCTGCTTTTCTCGTGTTGTTTTCCTCGTTCCCCATTCTGTCCACGGCTCTTATGATGTAGAAGAAATCCTCATTGTTACCGATGCCCGCGTCCTTGTGGGTCCAGTTGATACCCATTGTCCTTGCAGCCGGATACAGGAAGCTGAAGTTGTCGTAGGAAGTAGAGACGTAGATGTTGTAGTGGTCGATGTCCTCGGAAGGCGAAGGATCCCAGGAGAGAAATACATCGGATCCCGTCAGCTCAGCCATCAGGTTGGAGGGCGGGGCGGGAGGAAGATCATAGGGCCGCACATCGAAAAATATGGGATTAGAAAAGGCGACATAGGTTTCCCCGTTGAGAAGTCCACCATTGAAAGTCCTAATCTCCGTCCTGTACCAATAATCCGAGTCTGCAAAAGTGGATTCTGAAATAGAAAACCATCCTGCTTCAACCGGCCATGAACCTATCACAGATCCGTTCCTTATGAGTCTGATTTGGGAGGACTCATTGGCATAGCCAGATATGCTCATGTTCAGCGTCACAGGGAGGGCAGAACGGATTGTATCACCAAGGATATGGCCGTCAATGGTGAAGTTAAGAATAGGCCCATCAGTGAAATACAGCCTACCTTTTGAAACTCCCTCAAGTATTCCTTCCCGGCTGAGTTCCTTCACGAGGACCACGTTTCTGGGATAACCAATAGCGCCTTGGAGATCGAGGAGGTTTCCATAATCCCATTCATTATTTCCATCGTGACAGTCACTGTTACCAACCGCAATCTTTCGAGTGCCCGCATTCAAATACTCCTCCCATTTTTCCAGCGCGTCACCGTCCATTGTGGTCGGAATCGCATCATTGAAACCGCCATAGCCATGATAGACCTCTAGCCCGTCGAAGTTCTCGTAGATCCCGAAATATTGATAGCGATTGAAGACTTCGGGAGCGAAGGGATGTGCAACTATCGCCAGTCCCCCTTGTATGTGAATATCCTCGAAGACATCATTCATGTTTCTATCGGGCCCCAGATTCCAGGGCACGAGCACATTCAAACCCCATCCGAGAATGTGACCATCGGAGGTAGTCACCTCCTCACCGAGCAGACACTTGAAGTTCTCAGTATTCTCAGCATCGCACTCAGACCGGGGAGGAATCGCATTATGGTCGGTAATGAATATCCAGCTGAGATTCCTGGATTTGGCAACCTCGGAGTTTTCGTGAATTGTAGTAGCTCCATCCGAGTGGGTCGAATGCATGTGTCCCTCACCAGCAACGAGAGAATAATTTGCCCCTGAGCCTAAGATTCCGTGCGACTCGCTAGATTGTCGTATCTCTACCCCGTCCTCAGGTCCGAAAGATGAGATAACCGCCAAAATCAACAGAGGGGAGAGGACGATTGCAGCGCAGGAAACTGAGAATACCGTTCGGCTACCTTCCCCGCTCATCTCGGGAATAAGATTTGAATGTGGATATTTGTATCTTCCGCCAACAGTGAACAAGATAAGGCGCAAAGAACCGTGAAAGAAGAAAGCGAGAAATAGTATGGATCCTCTCCAAGTCCCTGTTCATGAACTCAAGAGAGACCCAGCACGGACGGAAAAGGAGCAGAGTGGGAAGCTTTCTTGGAAGCTTCAGAGAGGGATGGTCTTCCGAAGAACGAGCTGGAAGATTCTGTTAACAGCCTACTCGATAGAGGTCTTGCTTACGAGCCTATGATTGGGAAGTTGAAGCCGACATAGAGTCGCCGCCTCAGAGAGCCTTCCAACAAGGGGTCCGACCCTCTCTTGAACGTGAAGCAAGAATTTCGGTTATAGGCATAGCCGAAAAGTCATCCCTGTACACTGGAGGTTGCAGATTTTCGGCATCAGGTGTAACCGAAGAATTTCGGGGCTCGCTGAGTGACTTTTCGCAGAAGTTCGCTCCTCAGGGTGAAGAGAAAACCTATGCAATGAATTTTGGTTTCCTACGCTCAAGAAAGGCTCTCATTCCCTCTCTCTGATCAGGAGTCTCGAATAGGGAGGACCATTCTTCTCTCTCCATATCGAATCCACTTTCGTATGGAGCCTCTACGGAACTCCTTATCGCTCTCTTCGCTCCGAGCAGAGAGTTTCGGCTCATAGTGCAAAGTTTGTCCACGACGTTCTTAGCGAATTCCTCCAGCGTGTCATCGGAAACCACTTTGCTGACGAGTCCCATGTGAAGAGCCTCATGGGCGTCTATCCTGCTTCCAAGGTAGATGAGTTCGCTCGCTCTTCCCAGTCCAACAAGACGAGTCAGCCTCTGAGTCCCTCCCCATCCTGGAAAGATTCCTATGCCCATTTCAGGTTGCGAGAATATGCAGTTCTCAGATGCAATTCGGATGTCGCATCCGCAAGCTATCTCTAATCCCCCGCCTAATACGTAGCCGCGTAGGACTGCGGTTACAGGCGGTAGGCTGTGCTCAAGCTTCCTCACAAGAGACTGCCCCAATTCGGAAAACTCCCTTGCCTCGGACGTACTCTTCCCTTCCATCTCCACTACGTCCGCTCCAGCTGTGAATGCTTTGGAGGATGAACTTCTGATGGAAACGACCTTCAAAGAAGGATTGCCTGCAATCTCATCCAAAGCCGCATGGAAATCACGTAGAACATCTGTGTTTAGTATGTTCAGTCCGTTCTTACTCGAAAGAAGGATTTCTGCATGATTGTCTGATATCGATAGTTGCACTGAGGTTCGTTCCGATTTCATGATATCCATCCTCTGTAGCGTAGCTGAATAGGGTATCAGACCCCACCCTTCTATCCCGATCTTTTCCTTAGCCAGTTTGCGACCTTAGGCCACACCTCTTTGTGAGCCCTCCGACCAACTGAAAGCCCAATGTGGCCTGAGTTGTTTCGAATCGAGTACTTGTCTTCCGAGGATACGAACTCCAATAGTGCTTCTGTCGATTCAGGGGGAACTATATGGTCCCTTGAACCCGTTATAGTGAGAACGGGCATGGAGATTTCCCTCAGATCAACTCGTTTCCCATAAATCCTCAAATCACCCGAAACCAGCTGATTCCCCTGATACCAATTCTCTATGAGTTCCTTGTAGAAAGCGCCAGTCATGGGAACACCATCATGAATCCATTTCTCCATTCGGAAGAATGTTTCTGCGAACTTCTCATTGTCCGCGTTTTCCCAAAGGTCGAGGTACTTCAGATGAAGATTCCTCACAGGGTCGAGGAGCTTGAAAGTCCATGTGAACAGCTCTATGGGGATGATACCGAACGCATCTGCAAGCTTACCCCCATCCAGGAACTCTTTGGCGGTCCATATGTGTAGTAAGGAACCGTCGCAGTGGAATTCTATTGGACCTGCCATTATTATGAGATTCTGTATCTTGTCGGGATGGATTGAAGTATAAATGCTCGCAAGAGTTCCTCCTATGCAGTATCCCATCAGAGAGATCCTCTCGAACCCTTTGCTCTTCAGAATCCAGTCGACGGCCTCGTTCATATAACCTTCTACGTAGTCCTCTGTGGAGAGGTATCTGTCTTCCTCCCCCGGGGAGCCCCAATCGATCATGTAGACGTCTAATCCCTTCTTGAGAAAAGATTCGATGACGCTTCTCCCTGGCTCAAGGTCAAGGATGTAGGGCTTGTTTATGAGTGCATATGCGATGAGCAATGGAGGTTGCGTTTTCTTCTTAGAAACGGAATGGTAGTGAAGCAGTTCCACCTTGTCCTTTTTCCAAACAACCTCCTTGGGGGTCGATCCGACATCGACCTTCGGTGGTTTCCATATGAGCTGAAGAAAGGAAGACCATTTCGCCGCATCCTCTGCTGGCCAAATAGGTGATTCATCTCTTCTTGTTGCCATGAGAAAGACCTCCTTCCCTTTCTATCGACCGGCAGATCTTTTCCACTTCCTTCTTTAGCTCATGGACGGTCTTGTGAATCTCAGAGAGTTCACTTTGAGTGACAAAGCCCATGGATTTCAAGTATTGCTCCTGGACATCTTGAATAGTGGCCTTCCAATCAAGGAAAGCATCTATGTTTTCTGCATAGAGATGCAAGACAGAGGGCGTTCCCAATATCTCCTTAATCATTTCCGAACAACACTGTGCCATTTTACGGTAGATTTCTCTCGGCTTCGCATCCTCGATGTACTGAGGGTCCTCAAAGTCCTCCATCATCTTGTCTAGGTGCTTTCTCGTTATCCTCGTGACATCCACGCCTGCTTCAAGTGATTTCCGGTAGATTTCTCCTGCTTTCTCTAGTGCCTCGGTGTTCTTTCTCATCAATAACTCCCAATCAAATGGTGCGGTGCTTGACTCGTTTCCTTCACTCGATTCTCCATGCTCACTTCGACTCATTCGTATGCCTCTGAAAGGGCAAATCAAAGCTCAGCGGGACTTCTCTAGCTTCTCCACTCGCTTAGTGAGGTCTTTCAGCTCCTTCTTTAGGTCTTCGTTTTCCCTTCGCAACAGTGGGCTGAAAGCCTCTTGCCAGGACTCTTGGGAATCGAAATACCATTTCCACAGTTCATCGTAGTTGACTCCAAAATTCCTGGTTACACGAAGAACCTCCTTTTCCACTGTGGAGAGATAGTCATACCAAGCCTTTTGAAGTCCTTCAAATCCGCCATTGTTGGAAGAAACTAGCGAATCAAGGCTCTTTCCTATTGCGCTAGACTGTTCCGCCCACAGGTTGACCAGATCCTCATAGCTGTCCCCGCCTGACTGAAGAGAGTTCACAACTTCTCCCATCTTCGTAGAAAAGTCCGCCCAAGTCTCGGTGAGCTGATTCAGTTCCTCCGTCCCGCTCTCAACCGCATCGTCCATCCATTTCTGCATGTCGGAACTGAGTCCTCGCCATGTATCGTAGAGAAATGTTTGTTGCCAATCGATCTGATTCCCTCTCGCAAGGCCCGAGAGTTGACTGTTGAAGTTTGCGGACAAATCTTCCCAGTTCTTCTGCAGATTCCCGTAGCGTGCCATTGTTGTATTCATTGCGGAAGAGAGTCTTTGAAGCATTTTGTTCGAGTAGTTCCTCCAGATGTCGTAGAATTCTCTCAGCTTGAGGTCTTCAAGGTTCTTCGTTGCTTTCGAGGCGACCGCCTTGTAGAACTCGGTCCATTTGCCTGAGAAGTCCTCATACAGCTTTCTCTGCTCCTCTGCACTCTTCTCTATCCTCGAGTTGATGCCCTCTTGGAAATCCATCCACGTATCACAGAGCCGAAGGTACCCTTCTGAGATCTGTTTCATGGAATCCGGGATATCCTCGTAGGGCATCCATTCCTCGCTTGCTTTTTTCTTCTTTTTCTTCTTTGTTGCCATTTCTCAACACCTCTCAAGTCACAAATACATTCCACCATTGATATTCAGGACATGACCAGTAATGTAGTCTGCGTCATCCGAAGCAAGATATACCACTGCCAGAGCGACCTCTCTTGGAAGACCGAATCGTCGGAGAGGGATACTCGAAAGAATCTTCTCTTTGATCTCGTCCCGTATACCCAGGAACATGTCTGTCTCTATGAAACCTGGAGCCACAGCATTCACGGTTATCCCCTCTCTTGCTAGCTCCTTGGCGAGTGTTTTTGTCATCCCTATCAAGCCTGCCTTGGAAGCTGCGTAGTTGGCCTGACCGATATTACCCATTTGGCCGACAATAGATGCGATATTGATTATCCTCGGACGCTTAGATTGCTTGAGATGATCGAGAAAAATCCTTGTGCAATTGAAAACACCGTTGAGATTAACGGAGATGACCTCTTTCCATATGTCCTCATCCATCTGGGAGAAAAGCTTGTCCCTGTTTATTCCAGCATTGTTGATGAGGATGTCAACATTCCCCACATGGGTCTCGACACTCTCTCTCATTCTTCTTACCTGACCAATATCGCTAACGTCAGCACAGTAGACCCATGTATTCTTACCCAGGCCTTCTATCTCAACCGCAATTCGGTCTGCGTCATCGTCGCTCGACCTGTAGTTTATTATGACATCCGCGCCCTCCCCCGCCAAGGCCTTAGCAATCGCCTTCCCTATGCCTCTTGAGGCTCCGGTGACGAGTGCCAAAAGTCCATCCAACCTGCCAGAACCTGTCAGAGTGATTTCGTTGCCATGAATTCTAAAGAGTTCTTCAGTTTTCAACACGGTACGCGTTCACACCCTATCTCGCTTTTCATATTCCTCTTATCTCGAGCTGCTCCCCAGGAATGTATCCCCCTGGAACGGATTGCTTGTGAGATTTCTGTTTTTCCAGCTTCATCTTGTATTTAAAGGAATGAGACAGCATTATCAATATTGATAACAAATCTTTCCAAGGACAAATCGGCTCTTCGTGTTTGACCAGAGAGGAAGGGACCCTACCGCCACGGATTCACAAGGTATGACTGCGGGAATTCTTCAGAGACTTTCCCCTCCACGCCATACCGATAGAGAGCGGTCAGGAGAATGCTCTGCGCGGCTGAGCCGATTAAGAACAAGAGGAACCAGTATATTAGAACAACCAGGAAAGTTACTCCAACGGCAAGAAGGCTCTTTGTCAGGATTGCGACGAGGATTATGGGAACGAGGCCACCGATTGCCAGTAGAAAGAGTATGAGACCGAGACCCAGATTGCCCACAAGAGCTTCTCCCCATGCTCCTTTGAGTATGTGAATACTTCTCTTCAGCGCCTTCCATGGTTTTAGATTCTCGAATACGATGACTGGAATCACGAAGTATGTTGCCACGACCCAACCGAACATGACGAATCCAAAAATCAACCGACCGAAAAGACCAGCACGTCGAGCGAGTGACCGAAGTATCACACCGATTGTCGCGGATATCAACGACCAGAGGAAGAGCTTGCCCGCCACTTTTCTAGCGGCCCGGATGCCATCGGAGGGCGTTGGGTCTCCTCCCCTGAGTCTGATCATCGCCGCTCCGACAACAGCCGCTTGAAAGAACGTCGCGATGAAGAAGGATATAAGGTAGAGCACAAAGAACAGGATTATCGTCAATACCAGTCCGAGGCTTTCAAAGAAGAGCCAGGGCATGAACACTATGGTGACTATAAGAAAAATCCAGAGGACTGCATTCAGAATGAGCGATATGAGGGGCAAAACAAGGAGTTCCTTGTCCTTGGATAGAACGCGGAAACTGAGTTTTGTCAGCTCCCAACCTCTTGATATCCTTCCCATATGGATTCCTCGGAGGCTAGCGGAAGTTGTGCATAATAAAGGTTTGCCTACGAGTCTCCCCAGCTCATCTGACGAGGTCAGAGAGGTCGCTCATCGAGGGAACACCTCGAAAGATTTTCTTCCCGCAAACGATCAAGGGAGTTCTCTCGTCTTTTCTCAATCCATACTTCAGCCGAACCCACAAATCCGAAGCCCTCAGGATTTTGAAGACTACATTCTCGTGCTTTGCAAATTCCTGAATCCTCGTTAGGGCCATTGCCTCCTCAGACGAAAGCTCTTGAATCTTGTGCGAGATCTCTCCCGCAGTGCACCAATGGCCGTAGAATGGATTGTACCGTTCCTTCTGAACAGCTACCCTTCCGCTTCTTACGAGAATGATAAGCTCCCTCGGCATCGTTTTCCTTCCTAGCGATAAGAGGATATGAAGATATTGGTACAGTTTCTTGTAAATCACTTAATAATTCCTCCGCTTATCTTGGCGGGTGCTCAGGAAGCTCCTGCGATTGATAACCTATGAGGCTTTGCTCGTCCTCGCTTGGTTCTTTGCTGGCTCTTTCTCTCTCATTTTCCTCATTAGATAGGGGTTCAGCGTCCAGCACGCATCCTATTTCTATATGCTCGAATACTTGCTGACGACTATCTTCGTTCTTCTATTCTCAAGGACAGGATTTCCTCGTACAGACATCTCAATGGCAATCGGCTCAATTATTCTGGGCGTTTCCTTCGCGTGTTTCCTGTTCTTATCTGGATATGCGCTCATCAATATCGTTCCTCTGCTCATCGCCATTCAAATTCCACTTTTCTGGATCCCCTTCAATGTTGCCATGATAGGACTCACGACAATCGAAAACAGGGGTCTCGTCATAAGCATGACATTCCTCGTTTCTCCCCTCGTATACTTCGTTGGCCCAATCGCGGGTGGTGCGACTATCAAGAGTTTGGGATATGATGTTCTATTCTTCGTGGCACTGCTTTTCTTGGTCATAAACTCCTCTATCATTTTTCTCACGTGGAAGAAGCACGGGGAGAGGTATGCTCCGAAGGTTCATTTTTCTGAGATGAGATCATCCACATCTCCTGGCTTCTTTCTGGAAGGCGTTCAGGAAGGCGTTTTCGTGATCGCTGTGCCACTGGCAACCTTCTTTTTCGTAGGTGAGGAGTTCAATTTGGGCAAAATTCTCGCTGTCTTTGGTGTGGCGGGCGGTCTGATGTCCGTCGTGGCGGGGAAACTCTCCGACAGAAAAGGTAACAGGATGCTCTTCATCAATCTGGCGGTCCTGATTTGCGGGCCGCTACTTCTCCTGGCCGCGTTCATTCCCGACCTCTTTCTATTCGGCCTCACAATCGGGACTGTCTACTTCTTTCTTCCCTTGTTTGC
>JBHIFI010000043.1:0-13661 GCA_046761005.1 Thermoplasmata archaeon | reverse complement strand
ACACGTAATCGAGAGCAAGGTTTTAATACCCTCTCATCTCTCTTTCCAAGAGGTGTGACGATGGCAAGATGGAATGGTCCGTTAGAGCAGATTGACAACTTTCGCTTCGAGATCCCGAGAAGCTATAAACGGGGAATGAGGACTAGCGGACTGATTTATGCGGATTCGAAAATGATGAGGAGCGTGGTTAGGGACAATGCTCCCGAGCAGGTTGCAAACGTGGCAACACTTCCAGGAATATTGAAGAAATCCATGGCGATGCCCGATATTCACTGGGGATACGGATTCCCGATAGGTGGTGTCGCCGGCATGGATGTCGAAGAAGGGGTCATCTCACCAGGTGGCGTGGGATATGACATAAACTGCGGTGTGAGGATGCTCACAACCAACTTCACGGTAAAGGACATGATGCCCAAACTCAAGGAACTTATTGATGCCTTTTTTGCCAATGTCCCCTCGGGCTTGGGATCGAAAGGAAAGGTGAGGGTTGACTACAGGACACTGAAACGAGTCCTTGAGGAAGGGGCCCGTTGGGCGGTTGAAAATGGCTACGGTTGGGAGGAGGACCTTCACCACCTTGAAGAGGATGGTTGCCTTGAAGGAGCAGATTCCGAGAAGGTGAGTCAGAGAGCGATTGAGAGGGGAAAATCTCAACTGGGAAGCCTTGGTGCTGGCAATCACTTCTTGGAAGTGCAGAAGGTGGACGAGATTAGAAACGAAGAAGCGGCCAAGAAGATGGGAGTCAATGAGCTGGACCAGATAATAGTGATGATTCACACGGGGTCAAGAGGCTGTGGGCATCAGATAGCAAGCGACTACATTCGCAAGATGGAGGTCGCATACAGGAAGTATGGAATCGACCTCCCAGACAGACAGCTCGCCTGTGCACCTATAGACTCCATAGAAGGCAGAGACTACTTCTCGGGAATGGCTTGCGCCGCTAACTTCGCTTGGACAAATAGGCAGATGATTCTCCATTGGGTCCGGGAATCCTTCGAGCAGGTATTCCATCAAAAGGCGGAGGAGATTGGACTAAATGTCATCTACGATGTAGCTCACAACATCGCAAAGTTCGAAGAGCATGAGATCGACGGAAAGAGGAAAAACATCTGCATTCACAGGAAAGGTGCCACCAGAGCGTTTGGTGCAGGTCATCCGGAAGTTCCCTCGGACTACAGAGAGATAGGACAACCTGTACTCATCCCCGGAGACATGGGAACTCATTCCTTTCTCCTTCTGGGAACGGAAATGGCGATGGATGAGACGTTCGGCTCCACCTGTCACGGTGCTGGTCGCCTAATGTCGAGGCGTCAGGCCACAAGAACCTTCAGGGCAAATCAAATTAGAGGCCAGCTCGAGAGGAAGGGGATATACATCCATGCGGCGAGCATGAAGGGCATTGTGGAAGAGGCCCCGGATGCCTACAAGGATATCCTAGATGTTGTGAGGGTCACAGATGGAGCAGGGATATCCAGCATAGTTGCACGCATGTCGCCCATGGGAGTAGTGAAGGGGTAGATTGAGAATAGCTCTCCTTCCGATTGGCGATGTGCATGATGTCATACTCGGATTTCTCTCTTCTGAGCTTTCTGTCTTCGGTGATGTCGAAATTCTGACTGAAGTGGATGTTCCCAAAACCGCCTACAGGGCGCACAGGCGGCAATATCTCGCCTCTGACCTGAAGGATTTGGCGGGAGCATATCCACATGACAAGGTTCTTGCGATCACTAACGTGGACATATATGAGGATCCTCTTAACTTCGTCTTCGGTCTTGCTGACATCAGAGGAAAATCTGCTCTTATTTCCCTGCACAGACTGAAAGATGATGATGTCGAGCTCTTCAAGCTCAGGGCAGCGAAGGAAGCCTTTCATGAGCTTGGGCATACTCTTGGGTTGAGGCACTGTGGAAACAGGAGCTGCGTCATGACTTTCTCAAACTGCTTGGCCGATACGGATTACAAGGAAAAAGATTATTGCTACTTTTGCACTCTCAGACTCAAGACAGCGGGCATCTTGGGGTAGGTGATTGCACAATGCTGGCAGAAGTGAGCATATTCCCTGTTGGAGAAGGAGTGAGCCTCAGCAAGTGGGTTGCCAGGTGTCTTGAAATAATAGACGAGAGCGGCCTCGAATATCAGCTCAATTCTATGGGCACAGTGATTGAGGGCGAATACGATGAGGTCATGGAGGTAATTCGGAAGTGCCACATGGCAGTTCTCAGAGACACTGAGCGGGTCTCTACACACATCAAAATAGACGATCGAAAGGGCGTGAAAGGAGGAATCTCAGGGAAAGTCAAGAGCGTAGAGAATACCCTCGGAAAGCCTCTGAGAAAGTGATTTCACCTGACTCTCGAAAGTAAGAGCAGGCCCCCAATAGCCATGATGATACCGTAGAGAAAAGCATATGCGGGGTTGAACATCCAGAGGAATCCGGCGACCAGGCTAGCGGGAAACTTTGCGACGCCTGTGAAGGTGTGATATGTACCCATAGCTGTTGCCTTCAGGTCTTTCGGGGACATGTCAGCTACATACGCTCTTTGAACCCCCACCAGTATCGCCATGCAGAAACCGAAGAATAGGAAAAGGAGCATCAGATGAGAAATATTGGATGCAGACATGAATCCAGCAAAAGTCGCAATGAAAAGACCATAGCCATAAGCAATCATCGGCTTCTTTCCGATCCTATCAGAAAGTGCACCTACTGGGAAAGCAAGCAATGCGTAGGAAATATTGAAGAGGAGGTAGAGCGCAACTACAGCATCCAGCCGGTTGACCAATTCTGAGCTTCGATATACGAGAAAGAGAACGGAGAAATTGCCTATCTCGAATGTCGTAGCGGCAAGTATGAAAAGCTTGAGATTCCTGGGAATGAGGGAGAAGCTCACTTTGAAAGATTCGGGCGGGGCTCTTTCGACAGGTTTCTCCCTCACAAGGAAGACTGTCAGGAAGGCTATCACAGCGGGAATCGTCGCTATCAAGAATATCGTTCGGATCTTTTCGCCCATCCCGCCGCCAAGGAGCGGTAGAAGAACTATGACAAGCGTTGGTCCAAGGACGGCACCTGCAGTGTCCATCGCCCGATGAAGACCAAAGGCCTTGCCCGTCGTCCTCGGATCTGTGGACTCAAAGATTATGGCATCCCTTGGAGAGTCTCGAATTCCCTTTCCCACTCTTTCGAGGAATCTTAATGAAGTGAAGTCGATCCAGGAAACGGTGAAATAGAAAAGAAGCTTGGAAAAGGAGGATACACCGTAGCCCGCAGCCACAAGCTCTCTCCTTCTTCTCAGTCTATCCGACCAAAAGCCAGAGGCAACCTTCAGGAGCGAAGCTGTGCTCTCCGCAATCCCTTCGATGAGTCCAAAAATCAGTGGGCTACCGGCGAGAACGAGGGTAACGAAGACCGGGAAGAGGGGAAGCATCATCTCGCTACTCGTATCCGTCAGGAAGCTCACAAAAGCCAGAATGATGATGTTCATCGAGAGACCGGCTGTAATGCGCGAGAAAGTCTTCCCTTTCAAGGATACCAATCGTGAATCTCCGCGGGATATAAGCAAATTCCCCCGAAAGTTTTGTAATGGCAATGCGGTATTAGGACGGATGATTCCTTTTGAAGAGATTAGAGTTCTTGACAGGAATGCGGAATATCTGGGGGTCCCGACCGCTCACCTCATGGAGAACGCGGGCAAGAGGATCGCAGACATTCTTCTAAGAGACTTTCAAATCCAGGGAAAGAAGGTTGTCTTCGTATGCGGCACGGGGAACAACGGCGGGGACGCATTTGTAGCCGCAAGGATTCTTCGTGACAAATGCAAGACTATTGTCGTTCTGGCCAAACCCAAGGAAAACATCAGGAGTGAGATCTCCAGGAAGAATCTAGAGAGATATGAGGGAGATGTGGAAGTTGGAGTTGATTCCGCCACTTCTGAGATAGAGAGTTCGGATATCGTCGTGGACGCCCTCTTAGGAATCGGGGTTAGGGGAGAAGTCAGAGAACCGCTTAAAACGCTTATCAACCTCATCAACGATTCCGGAAAGCCCATTCTGTCTGTGGATGTGCCCAGCGGTCTTGGTTCAGACACAGCCGTAAACCCAACAGCTACCGTTACGTTTCACGATGCTAAAATAGGCATGAATGAGAAAAACTCAGGAAGGATTATAAGCGTCGATATAGGCATACCGGAGGATGCTGAGAGATTCACCGGGCCAGGGGAGCTGGTATACTATCCCCTTCCCGCCAAAGAGTCTCATAAAGGCGATAATGGAATACTCCTGATTGTCGGAGGCGGACCATTCACGGGCGCTCCTGCACTGGCTGGATTGTCTGCTCTTCGCACGGGCTGTGATCTAGTTCGGATTGCAGCTCCCGAAAAAGTTTGGAAGGTCGTTGCTTCTTTCTCGCCCAATCTGATAGTCCATCCCTTGAATGGAGAATTTCTCAACCCAGAGAATCTTGACACCCTCTTTGGCATGGTCGCGGATGTGGATGCTGTTGTCATAGGACCTGGACTTGGGCGGGAGCAGGACACACTGAGAACAGTCAGAGAGTTCGTTTCAGAACTCCAGATTCCGTTTCTTGTAGATGCCGACGGAATTACTGCCGTGGCGGAGGATCTCAGCGTCATCAAGGGAAAGATTTGCATTGTAACTCCACATTCGGCAGAGTTCACTAGGCTCAGCGGAATCGAGATTCCCAGCAAACTAGACGAGAGGATAAGTGTCGTTGATTCCTTCTCCAAAGAGAACGACATCACCGTGCTTTTCAAAGGACCAGTGGACATAATCGCTGGAGAGGGGAGGTTGAAGCTGAACAAGACTGGGAACGAAGCTATGACTGTCGGCGGGACGGGAGATGTCCTCTCTGGCATTTGTGGTTCTCTTCTCTCAAGAAAGGTAAAGCCGTTCAATGCCGCGAGGATTGGTGCCTTCGTGAGCGGATCTGCTGGAGATTTGGCTTTCAAGAAACTGGGCTACGCGCTCATTCCTACCGACATCGTTTCGGAGATACCCGAAGTTCTTAACACATACTTGGAGAGATAGGTGGTCCTGTTTGAAAGTTCAGCCCGTTGCAGACGAAGCTGCCCTTCTCTTCGACAAGACGATAGTTCTGGCGGATCTCCATATTGGTATTGAACTGGATTTCCTCGAATCCGGTTTCGTGATCCCGAAACAGACAGAAAGAATGCTTGAGAGATTGATCGCAATGATCGATCGATGCAAAGCTGAAAGAGTCGTTATCGTGGGCGATCTGAAGCACAAGATAAAGGGAGTCAGCCCACAAGAGAGAAGGGAGGTTCCCTCTTTTTTTGAGAGACTTCTCGAGGTCGTTCCGGATGTGCATCTTGTCCCAGGGAATCATGATGCATATATTCTGGACTTCCTGCCAGAAGAGGTGGTGTCGCACAGTCCAAAAGGCTTTAGATTGGAGGACATGGGCTTTTCCCATGGATCCAGCTGGCCGAGCGCGGAGCCCATGGAAGGTAAGATATTGTGCATGGGCCACGTCCATCCTTCTGTTCTTTTCGTGGACAGGCTCGGCCTCAGGATGACTAGGCGCTGCTGGTTGCGCGCAGACTTCAAGGAGGGAGGAAAGAGGTACGAGAGGCATCCTCAAGAGCTGATACTGATGCCGACATTCAATGACTTCTGCGGCGGGTTCCCTGTGAACGATTCCAAATCGAAGCCAATCGGGCCTCTTCTGAGGTCGGAGCTCATCGATCTTGAGAACTCGAGAATCTATCTCCTCAATGGTGTCGATCTCGGGAAGCTGAAGGACCTCATGATCGCTTCAGAATCAGAATCGGCCGTCGACTCTGAGTTGATATGAGGAGTTCATTACTTCTCAAGCGTCAGTATCGCGTATCAATCTCCTTTCATCCCTGAAGGATTCAACGCAAATCAAATCTTCGATGAGGTTCTAAAGCGATCTCGTTTGGGGAAGTGATCCGAGGGATTGCGTGAGTCCCCCCCGTCACCAACGTCCTCTTTTCTCCTAGCTATAAAGACTCATTATCCGTCCATCTCTTTCAATATCTTCTCAAATAATGGCTTGAGTGGCGGAGCCTCCTTTCTGATAACTTCCCACACGATTTCGAGGTCAACCCCATGATATTCGTGAATCAACTTATCTCTCATGCCGGCAATACGCTTCCATGGAATCTCAGGGTATCTATCTCTTATGCTGTCAGGCATCTTCTTGGCTGCTTCTCCCATCACTTCAAGGCTCCTAATTACCGCGTTTATTGTTTTTCTGTCCGCAATAAGGCTCTCAAAATCCATATCCATTGTGAAGTCCTCAACTTCCTGAAGAGACGACAATATATCTTCGACGTAGTCCCTGTACGTCCTCCTCATATCATTGCCACCTCCTCCAGTATACGTTGACCGATGTGCGGCTTCAGAGCTTTTTTTGATACCAGATCAACTTTGATTCCAATTAAATCACTCAAATGCTCCTCAAGCTCCAAAAACTTGAAAAATCCTATAGGCTTCTCGAATTCAACCAGCACATCGAGATCACTTTCCTCTTTTGCGTCGCCTCTCAAATATGAACCAAATACACCGATTTCCTTGATGCTATATCTTTTCTTCAATTCTTTTTCGTGATTCCTAAGAACCTCGGTTATTTCGGAAAGAGTTTTTCTATCTTTCATGCTCTCCGCCTATTTGCTTATGGAAATTTAAGTTTTCTTTGAGTCATCCGGGCCTCGGCTTCTCGCTTGACGATCGCAGCACATACGAAGTTTCGGCGTAGCCGAAATTTGTGCGAACGAACTGATCCGTATATGCTGTGTTAGGCGATGCAGCACCATGATTTGAATCACTCTACAATCTGTGCAAATATTAAGATGATTCCAAAAGGGTCCTGAATAGCAAATTCCCGTATTCCATACCATTGGTCTACGGGTTCCATGATTATCTTGACCTTGTCCTTGATTCTATCATACAGATTGTTGGCATCTTCGATATAGATATATGCAATAAAGTTGGCAGGTTTCTCCGAAACTATAACATTCTCAGAATACCACTTCTGGGCTGATTCTTTTCGTGAAAACATGACCTCAATATCTCCAAGCATTAGTGATACCCATTCAAAAGGGGGTTTCTTGGGTAAACTGGCTTGGAGTTTCGCTTCAAATATGTCCTTATACCATTCCACAGCTTCATCGACATTTTCTACGAGAAACATTGGTGCGACTTTTTGATACATGCCTTAAGGTCTCCTTTTGTTTGTTGCCGTTTCGCCTAACATCCCGAGCAAGTTTGAAGTCCAGCCGTCAGGCTAGATTTGGGCGAAGGTGCGTAGCACCGTAGCCAGATACGCTCTGTTATCGGAAGTGGCGATATTCTTATCCATCATTCTATCAATTTAACTTCTTCTTTCTCAAAATCAAGTGATAGATAAGAGCCTGCTAAAGAAAAGAATTCCATTCCCAAGAGCGAATCGCCAGGGATAAACCAAGTCTCAATCTCATAGTCTCCCATCACCACTCTGCCCCAGAATACAGGCAATTCCACTTCATCGCCAGTAGCCAACCTGAAAATACCGAAGTCTACCAATTCGACATCCACTTGCTCCAAAATTTCTTCAGGTATAGCAATCCCTCCACTGAATCCTGTAACTACTGTGAGGGAGAAATCTCCGTCTTCCTGAAGAACGAGCGACCCATCTTCATCCACAAAACCATCAAGGAACGGGAAAAAATCCTCAATATCCCCTCTTATGAGTATCCTCATAACCTTCTCATTCCTCCCTTATGCTCATGAACAAAAGTATATCCGATGCGAATAGAATAGAAAATTTTGCCGGGGTATCTTACCCTTGCTTTCTTGAGTGCTTCCGTTAATGTTTTGCCTAAAAATATTCCCCTGTTTCTGGCTCTATTACAGCAATTGTGCCTTTTTTCCCTCTAAGCGAGTGAACTCTCGCCAGGACCTCTTTTGAGGGTCTTTTGGGCTTTGATATTTTCATTTTTCGTCACCTCTTTTCACACCATTTTCGATAACTTTCCATACTCAAACTTCGTTCTTATATCCTCCCTCATCAGGAAGGTATGAGAACCCTCAACACTTTTGTTCACTCCTCTTGAACAAGCTGTCCAAGGGGCTCTTTATTCTCTGCAGATCCCTATTGCTTACATGGGTATAAATCTCAGTTGTCTTGATGCTTTTGTGCCCGAGTAGCTCTTGAACATATCTCAGGTCCACACCAGCCTCAAGTAGATGAGTTGCGAAGCTCTGCCTTAAAGAGTGAGCTGTCGCTCCCTTCCTCACATTTACCTTCTTGCATGCATTTGAGAACACCTTCTCGACCAATCTAGTCGTCAAGTGCCTGTCCCTATCTGTGCTCGGAAACAGCCACTTCAATCTACCATATCCCTCCACATACCCTCTCAGAGTTTCCGCGGCCGAGTCGAAAAGAATGGCGTACCGGTCCTTCCTTCCCTTACCCCCTTCAAACGGATAAGTTTCCTCTGAGGGGATTTGAATCGGACTCTGCGATTCTCACCTCTGTTCTGTTACGAGATGACAGAAGTTCCCTCAAGATGACCATTCTGTCATTGTATGATAGAAAAGTCTAGACCCAAACATCCCTGGACTTGAAATGCGCCCCGTGCTTTTGAAGGACCCGTGTCACATCCTTTGCCCGTTTTGGGTCGATCATCACAAGACCCGGACCTAGCTTCTCACCTATGTCTTCGATCAGGCCAGGCGACTCATTGACATACTCCTTATCCCCAACCTTCTTCACCACTCGGTATCCGTACAGTGCCCTATGAACAGCCATCTTCTCCCTCGGTGACAGGCCGCTCAATGAGTAGCTGATTATCTTCTTGGCCAGGAGATGGGACTTCAGTTTGGCAGGTACCGCCACATCCGTCTTGATCCAAATACCGATGCCCTCCTCCACAGCCTTCCTCAGGAAGGTCAACTCTGTGGGTCCGATCTCACTGACATTGTACATCACGAAAGAGAATGAATGTTCCAGACTGCGCTTTTTTGAGATCTCAGAGGCTATCTGGTGCACAATCTTACCCTCTCTTCTCGTTTCAGGGTTCCCACTCATTTCGAAAAGGAGAAGAATGTCTATATCGCTCTTCTTGTGAACATCACCTTTCGCGACCGACCCAAAGAGTATTGCAGCACTCAGGTGCGGCACTTCGTCCAGGCGATTTGCGAAATCCACTATCGGCAATGCGAGCTCCTCTGGGATCATTCCTTGCACCATCTCTCGGTCTCCTCCACGATTCTCATGGCCTCTCTTACGACCTCTCCATCACCCTTCCCGCCATACCATCTTCCGTGGCGCAATGAGGTTAACCTTTCGAAGGGTATTGCAATGGAGTCTTCGTCCTTCTCCCTAAGGAGAGCGGGTATACCGTAGTGCACATCCCTATGCTCACCGTATATCTTTTCTAGGCCATGGGCAATCAAATGATGCATGAGCCCGAAGGCGAGTTCGACGATGGATGATACGTGCCTGTCACCATCCTTCAGCAATTCCTTGATGCTTCGCCTGATCTCCTCTGCCTTACTCAGATGATCATCGGCTTTCATGTCTATTACACATAACAGAATGCCAGCTACATAAGGTTTTCTGTAAGCGCATAACAGACGGGAAAGGTGAGTGGACCAGACCGTCCAAAGCCGCTTAGAGGTCAAGACACATGAATCTCCAGACCCCGTTCTGGCCCAACTGTAAGACATTAGGGATCGCCTTCGGTCACGGCCTCCTTGGGCAAATCCTAGGTCCATGGGCCTGGGCGGATTCGAACCGCCGATATTCACCTCGTAAGGGTGACATCATAACCACTAGACCACAGGCCCTTGAGACGATTGATATTCCAAGAGTAGATAAGGCTTTCTTGAGCTATTCTTCCGCCGCTATTCTTCTGCTTGAGACTCAGAGACCTCAGATTCTTCCTCTCTTCCTGCAAGACGCTCATGCCACTCTCTTGTTCGAATCATCAGCAATTCCCTTTCCAAAATCTCTTCCTCCGAAGGAAGAACAACTCTTCCGACGGCCTTTCCGAGAACAGTCCCGATTATTGTCAGGGGAATGATAAAGAGGGAGGAGAAAACCATGCTTATCCTCTGCTCGTCCGTGGATGGCAGATAAATGGGATCGCTCACTACTCCCGCAAGAAGAGGAGAATAAACCACCAAGAAGGCGATGATGACTGTGATAGCCACGAGAGCAAGGGAAAGAAGAACCATGACGGAGACTTCATACTCGTTGGCAAGAAGACCCACTATGAAGCTTATCGTAACGGGTGCAAATATGATGCTGAACCCAATTTCCGTCTCGGCAAGAGGCGAATACTCAGGAAAGAATGAGATGAAGAAGAAGGTCGCCATCGTTACAGCTCCGCAAAAGGTCCAGAGAACAGCGAGCAATGCTTGATAAACAGATTTCCTGCTAACCGACATGAGGTTCCACACCGAACTCGTTGAAATAGTACAACCCTTGAACGACAACGAGAATATCTACGTCCACGATGGTATATCTCAGATCTGCAGTGACGAGAGGATGATACTTGCCATCGGAATCGGTGGTATTTAGCACCCTGATCTTTTCTGCGCTTGTTACCGTCGTATGTGCCTTCAATGTGACGTTTCCACCAGAGGGAACGAAGTCCTGAGGGTTGTTCAACCTGTTGAATCCACCAACATCCACATAGGACTCATCCATCACTTGAGGGTTTTCGATTTTTTCCAGGTTACTCTCATTGAAAACCCAGAGAGTGAATTCGACGTTGTACACCCAGACATCCACCCTTGTTGGATTATCGAACTCTATTAGGATTGTCACGCGAACGGGAGAATCCGTACCGTTTATCGGCGGAATCCAAATATCTTTGATCCAGATGTTGCCACTGCCCGAGGAGAGTCTAACCCTCGCATCCGCAACGGCTTGATACTTGTCCACAGTTAGAGCAAGAGTTACGGCTGAAAATATGGACACCAGGATGAAGGCTACTCCTATCACCTGGGCATGTTTGTTCATTTCTCCACCTGGAGACTCTTCTTGCAGACGGGGCATTCCCCAAGCTGAGCTGCGCAAGATTCGTGATAGAACTTCCTGCACTCGCACCGCGCGTAAGACATTCCTTTCTTGATTGTGGCCTTGCAGAATTCACAGACGCCTATCTCAAAGACCTCCTCGTCATCTGGCCGCTTGATGGGAAGTTCCCCAGCAAAATGACACAGTGCATAGTGACCGGGCGCGGTCTCCTTGAACCCCGGCGCCTCTCTATCGCATATATCCTTTCGGTACAAACACCTCGGATGGAAGACGCATCCTGGTGGCAAATCTATGGGACTTGGGAGCTCTCCCCTTATCTTGACTCTTCCGTGCTTAGCTGTTGGATCAGGAACGGGAACCGCTGACAGTAGTGCTTCAGTGTAAGGATGCAAAGGATCCTTGATGACGGATTCCGTAGGACCAAGTTCGACGACAAATCCAAGATACATGACAGCGATCTTGTGACTCATGTATCTGGTCACAGACACATCGTGCGATATGAAGAGGAAGGGAATCTTATATTGCTCCCTCAAGCTGAGCATGAGGTTCATTATTCCAGCCCTTATCGAAACGTCAAGCATGCTTACTGGTTCGTCCGCCACGATAAACTGAGGCCTAAGGACGAGCGTTCTTGCAATTGCCACCCTCTGTCTTTGTCCCCCGCTCAACTCGTGGGGATACCTGTACATGAACTCCTCCGGAGGCTTGAGTTCAGCGTATTGGAGGGCTTTCGCTACCATATCCTCTCTCTCTTCCGAAGACTCTCCTACACTGTGCACAACGAGGGGCTCTGCAACGGTGGAGAAGACTGTTAGTCTGGGGTTGAGCGACTCATAAGGGTCCTGAAAAACCATCTGGACATCCCTGCGGAAGGCTTTGAGTTCCCTTCCCTTTAGGGCGGCTATATCTCTACCACCGAAATACATATGTCCATCTGTGGGAGTTTCAAGCCTGACAAGAAGACGACCACATGTTGTCTTACCGCATCCTGATTCGCCCACCATCCCGAGAATCTCTCCTTGCAATATGGAGAAGTTCACACCATTTACGGCGTGAACGAATTTCTCCTTTCCGAAAAGAGAGGTTAAGAAACCCGATTTTATTGGGAAGAATTTCTTGAGGTCGACGACCCTGTAGACGAGATCCTCACCCATTTCTGCCGTTTCTTCTTCGACTGCTTCCAATCCAATCACCTCAGGTGAGTTGACCTGAATAGATTTCCTTAGCAAAATGACAGAGAGACCAGTGGTTCTCGGCGACCTGGAAATTAGAGGGCTCCTCTCTCCGACATATCTCCTGCGCGAACTTGCATCTCGGATGGAATCTGCATCCGAGCGGAGGTTCCGATAGGTCAGGAGGAGAACCTGGAATGGAGCTTAGCCTCTTTCTCTTACCCTTGATGCTTGGAAAAGCACCCTTGAGGCCTATGGTATACGGATTCGCAGACTGCTCGAAGATTGAAACGATATCTCCGAACTCAAACAACTTTCCAGCATACATGATACCTATAGTCTCTGCCACTTCTGCAACAACCGATATATCGTGGGTGATTATCATCATCGCTATCCGAAGCTCTCTCTGCAGGTCTCTGATTTCTGCGAGAATTCTGTCCTGCATGATAACGTCCAGTGCTGTTGTGGGCTCATCAGCGATTATCAGCTGGGGATTACATGCCAGCGACATCGCTATTATCGCTCTCTGCCTCATCCCACCACTGAATTCGTGCGGATACCCAGTCACTCGTGACCTCTCCAGACCTACCAAATCGAAAAGATCCATGACCCTCTCCTTCGCCTCATCCTTTGTCATTTCTTCGTGCTGCAACAGGGCCTCCATAATCTGATCCCCGACCTTGTAGACTGGATTGAAGGCGTTCATGGCCCCCTGAAAGATCATCGAGATCTTGCTCCATCTGATGTCGGCCATCTTCTCCTCGATTTCCCGCTCAATCCGTTTCCTCCTTCTCTTGGCAAGAAAGCTGTTCAGCTCATCATCAACAAGGTCCTCGAGTTCTGCTCTAATCTCCTCTGCAGACAGGTTCTCGTCACTCAGAACAGCATTGACCTCCTCAACGCAAGCCCTCTCCTGCTCAAGGAGCATTCTCGACTCCATCACGGAAGATGATTCATCTCCTTCTTCCGGACTCACGAGTCTTTCCATCTTCCTTTCCACAAGGTCCTTTGTCTCTTCGAGCCAGAGAGGCTCCTTCAGGACCTCGGAGAGCTCTGTTGGGAAATCTGCCCTACCTATGAGAGTGCCATCGAATACTATCTCACCGCCCACAATCCGTCCGTTCGGAGGAAGAAGCCTCGTAATCGCAAATGCCATTGTGGTCTTGCCACAGCCGGATTCCCCCACTAGACCCATAGTCTCTCCCCGATCGAGGTGGAAAGTAACACCGTCAACGGCGTATACCGTCCCTCTTAGGATGCTAAAGTAGGTTTTGAGATTGCTCACTTCCAGCATAGCCACTGAGTCACCTCTGCCTCAGACGCGGGTTGACAATCTGTTCATATCCTCTACCAATGAGATAGAACGCAAGCGAAAGGAACGTTATCCCGAGACCTGGCGGGAGAAGCCACCACCAAGAGCCTAAGACATTAGATTGTTGGATGAGCATCAGCATCTGACCCCA
>JBHIFI010000042.1:0-13917 GCA_046761005.1 Thermoplasmata archaeon | reverse complement strand
GCCGCCTCTGTCTCCCTAAGTGCCTCCAAGATTTCCTCCTTTCTTGCCTCCCTTGCTTCAATACTCTTCTCTGCGGCTTCCGCAACACCTATCCTCTTTTCAGGCTCCTCTTCTCGTGTCTTTCTCCAAATAATAAAGGAGATGGCGACGATGACAATCAGCAATGCGACTGCAGCGACCGCCCAGAGGGGCATTTCAGTGCCCTTTTGCCATTCAACAACCACCTGAAAACTCTCTCCAGCTGAGGGAGATCCAGCTATCGAGTGGAAATCCCTCTCTGTACTTGGATGTTGGTCTGGGAGAGAGGTGTGCGAGTACTTTCCAGGCGGAAAAACATTAACCTCGTAGTTTTTCTTGGTAAAAAGCCAAAGACTGTATTCTGTGATATCGTAGAGGAAACTCTGCTGAAAGGTCACCGACTCTCTCATGGTTCCTTTTGATTCCAGCTCAAGAAGATATGAAATCTCTATAACGGTCTTGTAGGAAGGCAGTTCTACAACAAAGCTGAGAGTCTTCGTTTCGTTTGGCAAGAGAGTGATGTTATCGATTTCAAAGCTTACATCGAAGATATGAGCGGACCATCCGATGGGAAGGCCGTCTACAGAGAAAGATATTGTCTGATTCCACGGAGTCTGATTGGTGACATTTATTGTCTGATTTGCTGATATATTTTCCGGGATTACACTTTCAGACAATAACCGTGCATCCATTCGTTCTTGGTCCGCAGTCATCATTATTCCTTGGCCAGGCTGGACGGAGGATCTGGTCTGATTGCCCATTCCCACGGTGATGTTAATTGGAATGGAATGCCAGGATGTAACATTCTCGTTTGAGGCATTGAGATAGAGGGTGGCATTCTGTCCGAAATAGGAGAGCATCTCTTGATTCCGAAATGGGGAGAAGGCAATTATTTCCTCATCGGATTCCATCGCAGAAAAGAGAATGCACCGGAAGTCAGTGGAATCTATTACCCTCAACACCATAGTTGAAGGACTAGAACATGCTGCGGAAGACACTTGGGCTTCTGGCGACAGCCAGGAGTATACAGTGCCGTTGAATGTGGAGTTTCCGCTGTTGTTGAAATATATCCTCTCAGTAATACTGAAAGCCGTGTTATTTGTCAGCTGAAACATGTCTATCGCATATACATCTATAGTCAGATCTTGGGCATCGATTCCATCTGCCTTCACTACATTCGTCATAAAAAGCGCAAGAATGGACAGCAGACTCAGTACAGCGAGAAGAGAGATGTTAGGTTTCATCAGCGATACACCAGCATCTGAAGTTCCTTTTCCAGTATTTTCTCATACTCCTGGTCCGTCTTTAAGATTTCCTCCTCTTCGACTATTTCCTTCCTTCTTGCTCGCCAGCGATCCGAAGCGGTTCTTGCAACGATTCCGGCTGACATTATCCAAGCCCCGCTCCAAACAAGTCCAACCATCGGTACAAACTCCAGATCAACATGTACGCCGATCACAGTCGGAGTTGTGAACATACTTGAGGTGTCATCCTTGACATAAATCCATCCGTCGAGGACCGTGGAGAAGCCCAGTACGATGAAGTAGATATCCGTCGTGTGCTCGGAGTGAAGAGTCACGTCGGACATGTAGTGTGGTCCCAGATCACCCATTCTGACCCCAGTCCACGCCATCCTCAAAAGGACTGAGCTGATTATGCTATTTGAATCCGATATGCGAACCTTCACCTCCATGACTTCATAGTAGCCATCATTATCCGAGTCCACTCCGCTCGAGCCAACAACCTCGAAAGTGTAACCCTGCAGGGCCTTGGAAGGTTGATTTGCAAACAGATTTACACCTTCATAGTATGACGGCAGGAAGGTACTGCTAGCATAGCCTATTATGAGAAGAGCGGCGCCTATGTGTATTAGATGAGCGCATGCTGTTGCAAGAGACGTCCTCACCCTCCTTTTCCAGGCTGTGGAGCGAGAGAAGCCTTCTGATCCTCTGATGATGAGAAGGAGGGCTAACGTGGAAAGGATGAGACCCGCTATGAAGCCAATTGAGAGAAGACCGGCAATGCCTCCAAGAAGGGAGAGACGATAATTTCCCCCCTTCATTGTGTTTATGCCCCCAATGAAAGGAACGATGGAAACAATGAAGCCTCCAAAAAGCATTGGAAGATTAGTTGCCACGCTATATGGTCCGAGCCAGATTCTCGAGGGACCGGAGCCCCACATGGTCATTCCTAGAATTGAGGCAAAGATGAGAAGCAGGCCTGCAAGCTTAAGGTCCTCTTTCGTGCCTTTCTTTGAGGATACCTTAGCTATTTTGTATCCAGCCGTTGTAAGAACTCCTAGAGAAATGGGGATATAAACAAAGAAGTAAGGGTTGGAGAGGATGAGGAATCCCACGACCGTTGTAGCCACTACTAGGCCAACAACGTAGAAAGAGAACCCAGGGCTGACGTATCCCCATGAAAGGCAGAGTATGAGGAGAGCACCGAGAGGGATGAGAATCAGGGGAAGACGTCTCTCAAAGCTCTCCGGTCTCAGACCATTTATGCCCTGCATCATGAGTAAGAAAGTCGCAATAAACCAGACCGAGAGAATGAGGATGGTAACAACCATCCATGTGTCGGATGTGAGAATGGAGGTTTTCTTCGACTCAACCTTCTCTGACTCCGCCCCTGAGGTCAAAACTATCCAGATGAATGCGCCACCTATGAGAAGTAAAAGAACGATTGAGAGACCGATGAGCATATTGCCCATACCCAGCGCTCTCGTAATCTGAAAGAAGCCTGAAAGAAACCATGTGACATCTGCGGCTATGGGTATGAGGAGTGCCGCGAAAACGAAGATGTAGGTGTAGCCAACGACTCGCGATCCTCGATGCCTTCTCTCTGATCTTAGGAATCTCAAGAGGAAGAAGATTGCACCTACGAGCAGTGTGATAAGCATCAAGGACAGAAAGTAGGAACTGTCTTCGGAGCGCTGAAGAAGATATAGGAGCTTGTCTGCAGGGTCAAATGGGATTTGCGCGGCGCCCCCAAAGAAGGTGTGAATGGAGTCAACGAAACCGCTTCTTGTTTCGAAAGTTGCGAAGAGGACAAGAGAGAAGCTCAATATTCCAAGCAGAGGTGCTAGATTCTTGTAGGATCCCTTCCTTCGATTCATGAAAGTTGCATGAAGGAAGGGGGTAAGTGAGATCCAGGGTAGGAGGTTGGATGTCTCAACTGGATCCCAGGCCCAGTATCCGCCCCAGCCAAGAACGGTGTAGGCCCAGAGGCCGCCTACAATTATCGCGAGACCCATGAAGAGCCAGGACATCCGACCGAAATTGAGGGCATCAAAAGTCCATCTTTCATCATTGGATGCGAGGAAGGCAATGCTTGCTGCAAAGAGGATTCCAGTGAATGCATAAGCAATGAATTCCAGGGGAGGATGGACGATCATGAGGGGCGTTTTCAGAAGAGGGTTCAGGCCTTTCCCCTCAGGCCAGAAAAAGAGACCTGCTGAACTAGTTAGCCTGAAGATCTCCAGTTTCAGCATTATGAAAATAAACAGGACGAGAAGGACCATTTCAATCAAAAAAAGCCAATCTTGATATTTCTCAGAGGAGCGTTTCTCCTTCGATCTAAGATTCCAGATACTCACTTGGAGAAAAACCAAAAGAGCGAGAAAGAAGGTCCAGATAAAAACCGATCCCTTACCACCTGCCCAGAGCCCCGTGAGCTTGTAGTACCACTCGTAATCCGAGGCTGAATATGAATGAACGTATTCGATAGTCATATCGGATACGAGGAAAATATGAGCCAGGAGGAAAAAGGAGGAGGAAACAAGGATGAAGGTCAGGAGTGTCAGAACCCAGAGAATCCTTGTGTCCATTCCCCGCAGGAAGAAGAGCTTCAATACTGCCAGAATCAGTGTAAGAATTCCAGCGGCAAAGGCCACCCAAAGGAGAATGTCACCAGCGTGCATCGGCTATCATCTCATATTTTCAGAATTCTTCTCTGTTTGCTGGGAACATCCTCTCCTTCTGCCTTCCAAATCGCTCGCCCCCAGAAATGGGTATATCGATGCGTTATTGCGGAGTTATACTGGGCGACTATTTTAACATTGTGAGTGTCTGGAACCCATCCAATAATTGTCCGTGTGCGGAGGGAATCCCTCAATATAGATTGCTCACCCACTTGGAGATCAATTCTCTCTCCTCATATCCCTTTTCGCTGCCTGATCCGACAGTTGTGGGAATGAATCCTCATATGAGGAGATACCCAAAGCTGATCGCCAAATCGTTGCAAATGAGGTTGCTATTTCACTATAGGAATGAATTAATCCCGCCAAGCCTGGCTCTTGAAATATGCGATTACATTGGGCTCACATGCCATGAAAAGAAGACCCCGTATGCCTGTTCTCCTCCTTCATAATAGCCCTTATCATTGGCATTGACTTCATCATTTTTGGCTCGATTATGGTGGATCTCATGCACGAATTCGTGTCTATCATCAAGCCTAAATCAAGCTTGAAGGAAATCCTGATTCTGGGTCAAACTGAGGCCTAAGTAACACCTGAATACTAGCCGATACAGAAGCCCATAAAAGGCCCAGCCTAGCAGATCAGATCTTTATCCCTTCATATCTTGCTGGATTCTTCTCAAACTTTTTCTGGCACTCAAGCGAGCAGAAATAGTATCTTTTTCCTCTATGTTCAGATATAGTGCGAGTTCTCGCCCTTTCTACCACCATCAAGCAGACAGGGTCTATTGTAACCCCGTTGGACCATCTTACACTGAGCCTCCCGTCCTCGAGCCAAAGAACCCTGTCTGCAAGGTATCTTATTCTCAAGTCATGGGTTACTATGACCACAGTTTTTTCTTCCTCTTTAGCAATCTTTCTCAATAATTCAACTACAGCATATCCTGTTTTGGAATCCAAATTGGCTGTGGGTTCATCTGCAAGAATGATTTGTGGGTTATTTGCCAGTGCTCTGGCAATAGCCACTCGTTGCTGCTCGCCTCCGCTTAGTTCGCTGGGTTTGTGGGATAATCTGTGTCCTAGATTTAGTCTGCCTAGCCTCCTCCTTGCGATTTCTTTGGCACCTTCTCCTCTTATTCTAGCCATATTAAGAACTAGCTCTATGTTTTGAAGAGCTGTGAGAGACGCAAGTAGGTTTGGTGTTTGAAAAATGAAACCAAAAGTTTTCAGTCTAACCCTAGAAAGCTCTTTCTCATGCAAAGCAGCAATGCTTCTTCCGCTGATGATTACTTCACCGGATGTTGGCTTCAGCAAAGCACCGATGAGTTGCACAAGTGTGGTTTTTCCAGAGCCAGAAGGGCCCATGATAAATGTGATTTCGCCTTTGGGTATATGCAAGTTAACACTATCAACGGCCTTTACACCTGTCTGTCCACTTCCATAGATCTTGGTTACATCTATGAGTTCTATAAGCGGCTTTATTTCCCCCCTAACTTCACTTACAACCATCTTTTTCACTATCCCTTGAAGACAACTGCAGGGTCTATCCTAGTCAGTCTTCTTACTGGTACGAAAGAAGTAAATATTCCTGTCAAAAACAACATCAAGAATGTCCATAAATATATCTCTAGGGGGAGAGATATTGTGAATTCAGGAACGAAATGCTGAATCAGGTAGGTGGCTGGGGTAGATATAATGGCGCCTGCCAAATAGCCGAGCATTGATATGATTAAGGCTTGAGCTAGCACGTTTTTATACAAGTAAGTATTCGTTGCACCTAATGCTTTCAAAATTCCGTATTCCCTGTTCTTCTCAATTGTCATCGTATAGACCAGTAATCCTACGACAATTACTCCTACAAGGACGCCTATGGAATCTATCACGAATATGATGGGCAGAAAACCACCTAGTACTTCATCTTTGTATGCCCTGGCGGTTTCCGCAGCGGTACTCACTGAGATGTCAGGCAAGGTGCTTTCGATCGTATCTTTTACAGTATTGAGGTCCGAAGAAGAATCCACTTTCACCAGAAAGTAGTTTGTTAGGTTCTCTGGCAGAAATGAGCGTGCATCTTTGAATGTAACGAAAAAAACATAGGCTATCATCATGTTCGTTTCATCGGAGATTCCCACGATTCTGAAACTCTTCCCCCCAATACTCATGTAGTCCCCAATGCCGCGATTGTTCTTTACCGCGAATACTCGATCTACTATTATTTCGCCGTTGCTTGGTTCAGCGGATCCCTCAATAACCTTCCACGGACCACCCAAATCGCGTTCCGTATCATAGCCATTGAGGATTATGAGAACCTTCTTTCCTTCAATGATAGTCGACATAGTGTGTCTTATAAGGGGTGTGACTTCTTGGACACCTTCCACTCCCTCCAAGCTTTCATTAAGTCCGATAGGAAGCAACGAGGGGCTGTGAAGCGAGCCAGATGCACCTTTGGAAGTTACCCAGAGGTCAGCACCAGCTTTGAGAACGATATTGTCCATCATGGAGTCCAAAGCATAGTACACGCCAGATATTGTGAATATGAGGAAAACACTGAGAACCACACCGCCGATGGTTATGGCAACCTTTGATTTCTCATGAAACAAGTTTTCCTTGGCCATTGAAACCATTCTTATCCACTCGTTTTTGGTTTTACATAGGTGTGAGTTTGTGTACGTGTTCTTTGGGTTGAAACTTGTTAGTACTTCTCCGTTTTTTCTGTAGTGAATATGGCATAATCCCCCCAACTCATATCGTTTTCGTTCCATAACTGTAGAGGAGGGAAAACCATTCTGCACAGATTTGGAGTATGAAATGAGAATACTTCACGAAGCGAGTCTTGGTGGGAAACCTATGTATAACGAGGTATGATTCATACTACCATGTGGAAATGAGGAATATCCATGAGGCTCAATTTGAGGCGAGAGGGAAACCTCCTCATGCAGGGGACGAATAATGATGCTCGGTTTTGGCATGAACAAGCTTTTCTTAACAAGGAAAACTGTAGTTGTTGGATTCGTGCCAGAAAAAGAGGGAGGGTAGGACCTAGGGCCATAAAGGGAAATATTTAAGACAAAACCCCGATTTAGCGATTCTACTCCCTATGATGGGAGGTGGTGTGGAAAATGACATCGGACAAAATAGAGTGCCCGTACTGCGGCAAGGAGAGCTCACGGGAGGGGAAATCCAAGTGCTACTTTTGCAGTATGGTCATCGGGGACGAATACATCTTATATGTCGACGGGAAAGGCGGAGCGTCAAGACTCTGCTCTACAAGATGCATGGATCTCCTATTCGAATCCATGGAAGGGGGAGAATGATGGCGGAAGAATCTAGATGTCCCCTTTGCGGGAAGAAAGGAGAGGTCCATCCTTCTGAAGCAATGACAATATGTGAGTTGTGTGGAATGTCTATCGATGAGAAATCCCCCCGCCTAGTGCTTGTTGGAAAGTCCTCTTTTCACACTTTCTGCAGCCAGGGTTGCTTGAAGAAGTATGCCGCGGTCGGAAACGGATTATTGAGACCCGGTAGGATGAAGAGATGACAGGTTCGCGGATGCCAAGTCCCCTTGTGCCTGGCCTCTGTGGTCTATGGAGGCCTCCCCTGCAAACCCCAGTCGGCGTAGGAAGATGCTACTTTCTAACTTTCTTCCATAATCGCTGGAGCGGTTTGTCTCTCTGACATTGGTAAGTGTCCCTGCACCCCTCGCAACAAAAATATAGTGTGGCTCCGTTTGACGTAACGATGATGAGACCTTTTCTCATGAACATGCCGCAAGCCTCGCATCTCATTTGAACAGCTCCTTTAACCTACCTAGTGACATCCACCGTGGGCAGATCGGCTCTCGCTGCTCAAGTATCTGTCAGCATGGTCGACACTGCAGAACTTCCTTCCCATGCGTTCCACCAAATCGGAACCAGACAGCTCCATGCCACAGTAGGCGCACTTTTTCTTGAACAAAGCCATTCGTCTCACCTCGGTCTTGTAAACGTATTCGTTTTTGATTAGTCTTTCAGTTTTCATGCGTAAACGGATTTACATAAAGGATTATACAAGAGGTCGCTTCATAGTAAGGAATACTATTGAGTGTTCCTGAGAGGGCATCTGAAATTTGTGTGCTCCTGGAAGTGAACGGATGATGTGGTGCTTGGAATAGTCGCTAATGGGAGGCAACTCGGAGGTATCCCCTATCTTCTCCTTTTTTCTTTGTAAATGGAAAGGCGTATGAAAGAGCAAGCTCCTATTCGGTAATGAATCAGACTATGAAAGAACCTGAAATCACGGAGAAAGTTGACGATCTCGACGTTTTGGAGCGTGCTAGAAAGTCCCATGGAAGCCGACACGCCTTAATCATGGCTCTTTGCTGTCTGATTCCCATCTTAGCTATCGTTGTCCTGTGGATGATGGGTTTTCCTTCCATATTACTTTTCTTTGCCATACTATTGCTGTGCCCGCTTATGCATTTTCTAATGATATCTATGCAGACGCGACGTGGCCAACATCCCAATCACGGGAATCTCGAAAACGGCAGATGAGACTATGACCAGCAAGGATAGAAGAATAAACCTGAACATTGGAGGCATGACCTGCGCTTCATGCGCACAAACAATAGAGAAAGCACTGCAGAATTCGGATGGGGTGAGGAGCGCCGTCGTCAACTTTGCTACAGAGAGGGCAACCGTTGAGTATGACTCCTCCGTAACGGATGAGAAAAAGATAGAGAAAACTATCAAAGAGATAGGATACAAGGTTGTCAAAGATGAGATCGTTTTGGACATAAGTGGCATGACATGCGCTTCATGCGCACAAACAATAGAGAAAGCATTGAGCAAGTTAGAGGGGGTATCATATGGAAGTGTCAACTTCGCGATGGAAAGGGCTACCGTCCGCTACAATTCTGATCTGATTACGTCAAAGGAGATTAAGAAAGCCGTGGAGGATGTTGGTTATGGGGCCGAAGAGAAAGTTGAGGAGGGCGCCGTAGAGGATAGGGAAAGAGCCGCCCGAGAGAGAGAAATAAGATCGCAGAAAATCAACCTTGTAGTCGCTACAACCATTGCCATCCCCGTGACCTTAATCAGTTTTCGGAGCACATTCTCTGGATTCTATTCGGCCGTCGGTCTGGAGTTCATTCCAGATTATCTGAGCAACAAATATGTTCTCTACCTAATCTTTGTGCTCACCACTATCACGATGTTAGGGCCAGGGAGGCAATTCTTCGTCGGAACTTACAGAGGATTAAAGCACGGCACGACGGACATGAACTTGCTGATAGCAACTGGAACTGGCGCTGCATACGTAGTCAGTGTTGCAGGTACATTTCTGAATTTGGGACCAGGATACGAGGAAGTGTTCTACGATACTGCCGCGCTGCTTATTATGTTCATAGTTCTTGGAAGATACCTAGAAGCACTAACAAAGGGAAAGACTTCTGAGGCAATAAGGAAGCTGATGGGACTTAGAGCTAAGACTGCAAGAGTCCTAAGAGACGGGGAGGAGAGGGAGATCCCGGTGGAGGATGTTCAGGTTGGAGACATAGTCATTGTCCGCCCAGGGGAGAAGATACCTGTGGACGGCATTGCAAGGGAGGGACACTCAGCGGTTGACGAGTCTATGATTACAGGTGAGAGCATCCCCGTCGAGAAAGGTGCGGGAGACGAGTGCATTGGCGCGACGATTAACAAAAACGGGATACTCAAAATTGAGGCAACGCGAGTAGGGAAAGACACGGCACTGTCCCAGATCATCAAGTTGGTTGAAGACGCTCAGTTGTCTAAAGCACCGATTCAGAGAATAGCCGATATAGTAGCGGGGCACTTCATTTTGGCAGTGCACGTATTGGCATTGGTAGCTTTCTTCTTCTGGTTCTTCGTTGGATACTCATACTTTAGCGGGTGGGGAACTCCATTCCTGTTTTCGCTCCTCATATCCATAACGACTCTCGTCATTGCTTGCCCTTGTGCGGTAGGCCTAGCTACGCCTACCGCTGTCATGGTTGGGACAGGAAAAGGAGCGGAGAATGGGATCCTCATCAAGGGTGGAGAGGCGCTGGAAAATGCCCATAAGCTCGACACCATCATATTCGACAAGACTGGTACCCTCACAAGGGGCGAGCCCTCCTTGACGGATGTGGTTCTAACCAGGGGGGCGGTGGCAAATCCATATGGTGCGGGACATGTAAGCAGGGTAAAACCTACTGGCAGTGTCGCTATTGATCGTGACTGGACCGAACAGGACGTCCTGCGCCTCGCGGCAATCGCTGAAAAAGGCTCGGAACATCCTCTGGGAGAGGCGATTGTGAATGGAGCAAAGGAGCGAGCCATCAAGATAGATGAAGCCGACTCCTTTACAGCGATCCCTGGCCACGGTGTCAAGGCGGAATACGATGGGAGGCGTATCCTTCTCGGAACACGCAAGTTGATGAGAGACAATAATATCGACACTCGGAGCCTGGAAGATACAATGAGAGCCCTTGAGAGCGATGGAAAAACGGTGATGATTGTGGCCATCGATGAGAAGGCCGAGGGAGTGATTGCAGTAGCTGACACGTTGACAGAATATGCTAAGGAGGCTGTGGAAAAACTTCACAAACTCCACCTGGAAGTGGTAATGATTACCGGAGACAACGAGAGGACGGCAAGAGCCATCGCTCGTCAGGTTAGCATTAGCAGAGTTCTCGCTGAGGTCCTTCCAGAGAACAAGGCAAACGAGATCAAAAATCTCCAGAGTGAAGGTAGAAAGGTCGCCATGGTCGGCGATGGAATAAATGATGCGCCTGCTTTGACACAGGCTGACATCGGCATCGCCATCGGTAGTGGAACGGACATCGCAATGGAGGCGGGGAACATCGTTCTCATAAAGGATGATGTCAGGGATGTGGTCTCTTCGATTCAACTCAGCAAACGGACAATGAGAAAAATAAAGCAGAACCTTTTTTGGGCATTCGCCTACAATACCGTAGGCATCCCGGTAGGAGCAGGCATTCTATTCCCCGCCTTCCATTTTCTGGTGAGTCCAGCTCTTGCAGCGGCCTTCATGGCAATGAGTTCCGTATCCGTCACTCTAAATACGCTGCTTCTGAAGAGGTACAAACTGAAGAAAGACGTATCAGTGAAAACGAAGAGGACAAGGATGAAGTTTCCCGCGGAACCAGCGATTGACAGTTTCTTGGGTGGTAAGGCGGGAAGGTGAGAAGGTGACGGTTAGCAAGAAAAAGAGAAGCGCCTACAGCGGTTTGGCCTGTATCATCACCTCTTTGTTAATCGCCCTAGCTTTCTATTTCCTCGCTTTCAGATTAAATGTTTACTCCCCAATTGACATGCTTGGCGGGGCAATTTTTGTCTTTGTATTGTCAATGATAGTCTCATTCTCAATTATTCCTCAATTGATTAATAAGGGGTTGCAGGAATCTGTCTAGGATGGAGGTTTAAAGGTTGATCAAGGCATTGAGAACACTAGAGGAGATGATGAGCAATGAAGCTGAGGATTGATCGGTCTGAGGTCAGGGACAGTGTTGTCATAGTAATCTGTGTGTCCACATTGGCTCTAGTCTTCGTAGTACTCTGGAAACTTGGCACACCAATAGTATTATTGGTCGTTGCTCTCATCACTACCTGCCTTCTCGCCTGTTTCGCATTTATTCACACCGAAAGAAAGAGTAAAGGGGAGAACAAGAATCTCTTCAATAAAGGCAAAGAGGAGCAATGGAGAGCCTGATGAGGGCATACGATGGAAGAGTACGCTTATGGCAATTGGGTTGCAGTCATTCTCTCTATAGGATTATTCTCAGCATTTCTTTTCAGCTTCTTCTTCCCCTCGAAAAGGAAGGCAAACTGGCGCAGCTTCGGTGCAGCGCAGGCATTCTTCATCGCGCTCTTTTTTGAGATGTTTGGCTTTCCCCTCACTATCTACCTCTTCACCTCAGTCCCTGGGTTGAACCTGTCTTTCGGTCACATGCAAGGCCACCTCTTTGCTGTGCTCTTATCTGCTGCGTTTGGACTCGACCTGATGCGGATGTGGGCTTTCGTCATGGTGACGAGTGGTATTCTCATATTGGCAGGTATATCGCTTGTAGTCCTCGGCTGGCTGAGGATATACCAATCGAAAGGCGAGTTGATAACCAACGGCATATATGGAATAGTGAGGCATCCTCAATATCTCGGACTAATGCTCATCATCTTAGGATTTCTGATTCAATGGCCAACGATAATCACCGTCGCCATGGCACCGATTCTCATTTCATCCTATTTTCATTTGGCAAGAAGAGAGGAGAGAGAGCTGGAGGAAACCTTCGGGGATATATACCTAATGTACGAGAGGAGTGTTCCGATGCTATTTCCAGGCATCCCCAAAAAGAGCGAGAAACCTAGCTAATGAACTGGATCACAGAGGGACCCTGAACGCCTAAGACTTCGCTCAAGAAAGATGTCAGGGTAGGAGCGCTCTTTCATGTTTCGTGTAGTTGAGCGAGGTTAGACATCTCATCTCAGTTTCCTTTGCGGTGGGCTCTCTTCAGAGAATATCTAGACGAATCCCCTCGAGGTCAAGGTAGGATTGCAGTTCGTCGAGGCATGAGAATTGAATCTTTCTTCAGTCTGGCTCTGTTTGGAGGGTCTTACAATATTGGAATGGAAAGCGTCAGGAAGAACTCACCATTTTGAACTTATTCCCTTTCTGCCGACAAGACGGGTTACTACCTCTCGCATGTGAGGAGTGCTATCGTTTCCTTATGATTTTTGAGTTCACATAAAACGGTTTTTGACGAACTAAAATCTTGGATGCGATTTTCCTTGAATCCGTAAAGATGAAAACATTTCAGTGTGAAAGTCTTTCAGTTGTCGAGGTGAGAATTTGAATTGTGAAAGTTGCGGAATGGAGATTAAAGGCGAGCCTGTTACAAAGGTGGTAATGGAAGTTGAACATCACTTCTGCTGCGAACATTGTGCGGCAAGCTTCAAACCAGAAGAGATGCCTCATGAACATCACTGACATCATATCTGAGGTCTTCAAGCGAAGCTGAAGATGTATCGCACTTTCCCTTAGGTTTAGCTCACGCTTCCCTTCTAACCTTACTTATCGTTGAAACCATCACTCCGAGAATTAGACCACTTATCCACCCAAAAGGAAAGCCTGTAAGCACCCTCCTTGGGTTTGTACTCTCATATGTGGTAAAGAGTTGGAGCGCGCCGTCTAATGCAAGCGGAAGAATAAGAGTGGCGATTAGAAGAATAATGAACCAACTATACCCTATTTTTTCCCGAATAAGTCTTCTAAATCTCGATGGGAAGAGGCTCATGAGGCTCGTTAGGATGCTTGGAGCTTGGAGAGCAAATGTTGCAGTCAAAAGACCCATCGTCAACCCAACGTAGATTGAGGTCACACGTGCATCTACAGGCATCTGATTGCCGTTGATTGAAAACGAGCGATACCATTTCTGATGGCACTGTACGTCTCCCAAGTAATAAACTATTCTTGGATACAGAGGCATTGAGTCCCATTTTTTGGGATAGTCGACTCTGTTTGCATATCCATCCAAATCAGTTACGGTTCCAGACGGAATTGTCATAGGTGCGATGAAAAGTGATACTGACCAGAGAAAAGTGATGGCAAACAATATCAGCAAAATCTTGTTTCTTGTCATTTTCCCCCGCGATAGCCTCTTGATACCCGCCTCATCTCTCCTCTCATGTGGAGGTTGGCTGCCTAGTGACATTTGTAATCATCACCGCCATTCTTTCTCATGGTTATCGCTTATCCAGTGAACAGTTTCCTTAGACAGCTTCTGGTGCTCGCAGGCGGATTCGATGTATGACACGTTTCGAGTGATAGACGAAATACTTGAGGAATGAGGTCTGTCTTCCCGAATCATCGGATGAGGAAAGTCCTCGAGTCATATCTCATTCCTTGTCCTTGCACTAACCTGTCAGGAGCCTGCGGGTCAACGCAAATCACAATACTGGAATTCTTTTTCGAGTCTTCCAGTGTCTT
>JBHIFI010000041.1:0-14040 GCA_046761005.1 Thermoplasmata archaeon | reverse complement strand
GAATACATCTAGGCACCTAATCGAGATGCCCCACTTAAATTCTTGTATATTCACAATCTTTAAATCAAGACACCTTCATAGGGAGATATGGTGTTGAGGAAGGCGGACCTCAGGGTTCCAGTCATGGAAGTGATGTCGAGAAATCCAGTCTCAGTTGGGCCGAAGGAGACGATTGACCTAGTTTCCAAGTTGATGAAAGATAAGGGCATTGGAAGCTTGATTGTTGTCAGGAAAGGAAGACCTGTGGGCATAGTAACGGAAAAGGACATCGTAGCGAAAGTAGTGGCAAATGACGCAAAACCGTCGAAGATCAAAGTGAAGGAAATTATGAGCAGTCCCGTGAAGACGATTCACCCCCACGATTCGATTGAAGAGGCCGCCAAGCTTATGGCAAAGAACAAAATCAGAAGGCTTGTCGTTTCAGAGAAGAACAAACTTCTCGGAATTGTGACAGAGAATGATATTCTCCAAATATGGCCTAATCTGATTGAGCTGACAAGGGAGATTTCTAGAATATCACCTCAAGATCTCAAGCTCTCAGGAGCGCAGGGGTACTGCGAGCTCTGTCGTGTATTCGTTTACGATCTCCAGGAAGTTCAGGGTCAGCTTCTATGCAGGGATTGCCGCGAGAGATAACCATATCAAAACTTTTATTATTCACCTGCACATCCTGCGGCTACTAGGAATGAAGTTTGTGAAGATTTCTCAGGATGAACTGACCAAGGTGAGGCAGCTCTATGAGAGCATCATGTCGTATGCTTGTCACGGGCTCTTCTTTTTCGAGGGAACTCTCTTTGGAGCCGAGATTGCCAAGATTGCGAAAAAGAACGAAGATAGTTACTTCGATGTGGCTGCCAATATCATGAAGGCAAGAGGGTGGGCGGATTCAGTCAATTTCAGGGAGAACGAGGCAATCGTCAAAGGGTCTGTGGAGACAAGAGCGGACAGCGACACAGAAACCTGCCACAGAGTCAGGGGAATAATATCCAGAGTATATGAAGAGCATCTTGGCAGAAGAGTGAGATGTGTAGAGACAAGTTGCGAGAGCATGGGAAAGAATAGTTGTGTGTTCATCATAGAGCCCGAGAACGTGGAGTGACGGATATGGAAGATATGCTTAAGCAGTTGAGAGAAACGTGCGGTGCGGTCGCGTCTGCATTGATAGGCAAGGATGGTCTGATGATGTCATCGGACGTTCCGAGTGATGTGTCACTCGAAACATTCGGAATCATGAGTGCCACAATCGTCGGAGCTAGTATAACTGCAGCAACGGAACTAGGAAAGGATGAGCCGTCTAGGGTAGTCGTGGAGACGGAAGACCTGAGGATATTGATATACAATGCTGGAAAGCGGACCCTCCTCGTCGTCGCTGTTCCTACGGATAAGAGCATTGAGGAGGTTGATAGTTCCGTTCAGGACATCTTGGCTCGTACGAGTGAGGCTTAGACGAGATCTAGCTCCTTGAGTTTTTCTTCGGAAGGCGATCCTTTTTCATCCCATTTTCTCGTCTCATAATAGTCGTCCAGCATCTTCTCCATTTCTTCTTCTGTTACCACATGACCTTTGGATGGACCCTCTGGGATGGGAAGAGTCAGAAGCCTCTTCGGTAGCCTGGAGTCGGTCCTTCCGATCCCCTCCCTCAAGTTGAACATTTGCTTCAGATTGTTGACCCTCTCTCCAACTCTCAGAATTTCCGACTCTGAGTACTTCAGACCCGTGATGGAATAGATGATGTTAATGAAACCCTCTACGAAGAAGAATCCCCTGGAGAACTTGCAGACGCCGAGTATGTCGTAGACCGTCATCAAATCCTCAAGCTCTTTGATTTCAACCCCCTTGCCTTCTGTTGAGAATCTGTCAACTCCCTCGAATTTCCAGAACTTTCCAGTGAGTTCCAAGGCATATGCGCAACTTCGAAGGTGGCAAGCACCTCTCGTCGATGTCATGAAAGCCAAGGCCATACCCTTGATCCCTCTGATGTCGTATGCTGGAGGTTCCATACCCTTCACATGGACAGCATATTCCCCAGCCCCCCTTCCGATCTTTTCGCTCGCTAGCTTCACCCCTTCTGCGAGCAAGTCGCCTAAACCCTCTCTCTTTGCAATCATCTCAATCAGCTTCAACTCCGATTCTGGGTTTCCGAAATTCAGGTCAACACCATCAGTATCTTCTCTGGTGAGAATTCCATTTTCGAAAAGGTCCATGGCGAAGGCGACGGAAGCACCCGCAGATATGCCATCAAGGCCATAGAGGTCGCACAGCTCATTCGCCTTTGCCAGCTCTTCGATTTCCCCCATTCCACAGAGGCCACCAAGGGAGTAGAGCAGCTCGTATTCTATGCCATCTATCCTCAATCCCGCATATTTTCCCTCATCAATTCCGAATATCCTCCCACAAGGCTTCGTGCAAGCGAAACATGCGTTATTTCTTTTCGTGTACAGCGGGGCCCAGTGATAGGGATCGATATTCTCTCTGTCATCAAAGACACTCTCTCTCCAGTTTCTGGTGGGGAAAGTTCCCTTCTCCGAGTTTACCCACTCGAGGAACTCCCCCGTCCCATATTTTGTGTCATCCTTGAAAGCTGGACTTTCGAGCATTCTTTCATAATAGTGAAGGCATCGGTCCATCAGCTTGCTCGCGTCATGCGGTATAAGATCACCTGACCCCTTCACTGCGATCGCTTTCAGATTCTTTGAGCCCATTACCGCTCCGAGACCGCCCCTTCCAGATTGTCTATCCTCGCAATCGATGCACGCATACCTGACGAGGTTTTCTCCAGCGATTCCGATGCATGCGACGACCGCATCGCCCTCATTCCTTCTGATTTCTTGCGCGGTCTCTCGGGTATCCCTTCCCCAGAGGTCCTCCGCATCCCTTATCTCAACATTTTCATCTTCTATGAAGAGATAGGAGAGCGAGTCTGATTTCCCCGAAACGAGCAGGAGGTCGTACCCCGCCCTCTTGAGTTCGGCTCCTATCCTCCCGCCCATTACTGACTCGGCTACAGTTCCCGTCAGTGGGGATTTGGCGCAAAATAGCACCTTCCCGCCGGTGGGAACGGGAAATCCATTGAAGAGGCCCGGCGCAAGAACGAGCATATTGGAGGGCTCGAAGGCATCCACATGAGGCTCCATGTTATCGTACAAGAATCTGGCAGCGAAGCCCGTCCCACCAAGGTACTTATCCGCGAGAGAGCTAGGAAGGGGGGACTTGTCAGATGACCCTGAGGTTAGATCGATCTTCAAAATGTTTCCCGCAAAGCCCTTCACTTCATCACCCCAGCAATATCCCTAGCCCTTTCAAATTCCTCGGGAATCCCTTCCTCATAAGTTATCGCATCTAACGAGCAGAATTTCATGCAGGTCGGGTCACCGTTGCAGAGGTCGCATTTGAAAGCGATGTCATTCCTCATATGGATGGCATCAAAGGGACAGGCCTCGATACATTCTCCACATCCGGTGCATTCCTCGCGAACAACTTCAAGTGCAGGACCGCTGAGATTTCTGATGCACTCAACAGGGCATACCTTGGCGCACTCCTTGTTGCAGGAAGTTCCTTGATTGCAGATGACTGGGACGTTATGGTCGATACCCTTTCTATGCACCCTTATTCTGGCCCATTCTCTATTCACAACTACTTCATGGTGAAGGGAACAGACCATCTCGCACATTCTGCAACCGGTGCAGAGATCCAAATGCGGAACAATCGCCCTCATCCTATCCCCGTCTGGAATCTGCATCGGGATTAAAAAGTCTGTTGTGGTGGGACGGACACATCGCTCAAATCACGTTCCCAACTAGGTCCGTCACTCATTCCAAATCGATTTCGGAAAGTCTGGGGGATGGAACGGCGTCCTCGGCCTTTATCCTAGACTTTATTGCAAGTCTGACTGCACCTCGGATGTTCCCTATCCGCTTCACTTTGACAGCTCTCCTAAGAAGGTCGATGGCATCTGATGTGTCGCCCCCTTTTTTCTGAAGATACGTGATCTTGGATTGAGCCCTTCTAACGGCTTCCTGGAATATCTTAGTCTGCAGAATTGTGGATTTGCCTATCTCAGCGCTCAGATTGGCCGCCCTGTTCGCTGCGAAATAGTCACCATTGTTGAACGCCTCTTTCGCAGTGATGAGGACTACTTCCGCTCGAGCAAGATCGGCGGGAGCCTTTGATTTCTCTCTCTCTATGCTAGCCGAGGCGTTCTCGATGGCTGCTGCAGCCGATTCTCTGATGTCCTCATCACCAATCCATATTCCTGATCCGCATTCTTGACAGGTTTTCCATTCGGGATCGACCTCTTCCCCGCACAGGGGACAAAGGAATCTGGAGATAGACTTCTTCTCCGACTCGAAATCGAACCATATGCGAGTTCCGCAACTGGCACACCTGTCCTCCAGGAGACTGACGACCTTCCCGCAAACTGGACACCTGTAATTGATATCTTTTTCACTTTCTCTATTCACATAGTCGATTCCGCAATGGGGACAGCTAGTTGCATTTGGGTCAACAGCCTTTTCGCAGAAGGGGCACCTGAACTCTAGCCTTTTCTCTTTGACCTCAATTTTTGGAGATCCGCACATTTCGCATATCTGGCCTTCAAATGGAATTCCGCAGACAATACAGCATCCAGTCGAATCCTCTGCAGGTGTGGGCAACTGCTCCACCTCGATGGGCAAAGAATGTGTGTCTTTTCTTGGCTCTTGGGAAGGAGCTCCGCAAATTGGACAGAAATCCTCGTCACTCAGCACAGCGGTGCATATCCTGCACACCTTCATTTTGGACGGTCGCACACATCGTGCAGGGGATTCCATGATAGAAAAGCTTTTTGTGGCATTATCAACGGCTGGAACTAATATGAGCTGAGCGGCCGCTTTCAAGTGCTGGAGGGACAGCAAGGATTTTATATGATACAAAAAGACGTACAAATGAGATTAAATAGTTGGTTCAAGATAAACTGTATTGATGTGGGTGAGAGTGAGACCCCTCCTGTCACTGATTCTTCTTTCCTTCTTTTTGGCATTTGCCTTTGTAGTGGGAGGAGCATCAGCAGGGGAAAGGTTCGGCCAAGTCGCCGACATTGCAATGACCGATCAGACTCAGCTGTTCTTACACGTTCACTCGGATTTCGATATAATTGACAGCGGGAGTGTTATCCCTATCCATGTTAGTGTTGTTGACCAGCATAATGTTCCAGTTCCAGACACGACGGTGAAAGTGTCCATCTTGACACCCGCCGGAAATCACATGGAGAGGGAGTTTATCACAAATTCTGCTGGTGAGATATCATTCGATTTTACAGCTTCGACAGGGGGGCAGGACGAGTACAGAATCGAAATCTCCGTTGAGAAAGGAGACTGCATACCAGATAGCGATAGTCTTTCCATTACAGTGTTTGCACCTTCCCCTCCATTGCGTATTGAGAAGGGAACAGAAGCGGTCTCCATCGGATTAAGCGTTCTCATCGCGGCAGCCATTTTCAGTACAGAGGCTGGCTGGTATGGAGTGTTTAGGACTCTGATATTTCCCCTATATACGAGGCTCAAGAAGGAAGAGATACTGGATCACTTCGTACGGGGGCAGATCTACGGTTTCATAATGTCTCATCCAGGTGAACACTACAATGCCATAAGGGAACATCTCAAGGTCACCAACGGAACACTCTCCCATCACCTCAGGACCCTGGAGATTCAAGGGTTCATAAAATCCTACAGAGATGGCGTTCTGAAAAGATTCTATCCCGTGGATATGAGAATTCCTAGGGACAAGGGAATAAAGCTCAGTGATTTGCAAATGGGCGTGGTAGAGGTGATAAAGAATTCCGATGGAGCCACGCAGGCAGACATCTCCAAGGAATTGGGTGTAAGCCAGCAGTGCGTGAGCTATAACCTACGGAACCTTAGCAGGGAAGGCATTCTTAGGTTTGAGAGGGACGGAAGATTAAAGAGATACTATCTGGCAGATAACTGATTCCGGTTTGCCCAACTGCGTAGCGAGTTGTTAGGGCGGCGGCCTCAGAGGCGTGAAGTGTACCAACAAACTTATATATTATACAAAAAGCCGTACAAATCTCTTTTTATACCATTTCGTCAATAGGTGCGACAATTCCCGGTGCGGCTGCTATTGAGCAGGTGCACCGGATTGCACAATAAGGGGTATTGTGAGACAATTGTATGCAGGAGGAAGAGTGATGGATGGAAAGAAAATTGGTGGTGTTTCAGCCTTGCTATCTGTCGTCCTTGTGGGTGTGCTGGTCATGGGAATGTTTCCGATCGGTGCTCTCGCAAGTGACGATGGAACAAGAGCGGAGCTCATTCTGAGAGTTGGCGCTCAGGATGATACGAAGACACTTAACTATCTGGGGTACGCACACTCTCCAGATGTATGGACGTCGAATGTCCTAGCGCCTGTGTATGAAGGTGTGGGTCAGGAAGACCCTGCTACTGAAGAACCGATTCCCTACTTGCTGAAAGGAATAGATGCAGATGGCAATGGGATATTTGATCTAGACGAGTACGGTGTCTACAAGAAAGAGTCGGAACCGCTTGAGGTCACTGCTTACTATGATTTCAACGGAGTGTATTCTCACGACGGGGTCCAAATGACGATGCACGACTTGCTCTTCGGCTACCACGTCGATGCTCTGATTCCCACGACAATCACTCTAGATGTGGTGAAGGATAGGGGCGGTCTACCCGGAACTAACTACACGACTACTCACTGGCTCCATATCTACCCTGCCGAGGATGTCTGGGACGGAGCGATACCAGTTGGATCTAATGCCTCACTGACCTTTGCGCTTCACTTCTCCCAGAAAACAACGTATGCCAACTTCGTGAGGTACACACTCAACGGTGGGTTTGTATTTCCCAGGCATATCTGGGAGGGAACAGGAAAGATATGTTTGGATGCAACCGACGGTGTCTGCAACAATTGGAAGAAGAATATACACGGAGATTTCGGTAATGCCTACGACGAAACGACCCACAACGGAATACCTGCTGGAGATAGGAGGGCCTTCAAGATGGATGATGCCAAGGTATGGCTACTTTCGGATGATGAGGTCATAGGAAGCGGAGCGTTCGAATTCGATAACTGGCAACCCGGTGCATCTGTGAGGCTCTCAAGGTATGAGAACTACAAGGCCGATGTCCTCGATTGCGAGAAGGAGGGAGGCGTCTGCCAAGGGAATTTCTTCAGTTACATGCACAAGCCCACAATTACTGGGATGCTTTTCAAAATATACAAGACCGCACAGACAGCTGTATTTGCACTTCAGGCGGGAGAGATAGATGTCGTCTCTTGGTCTGTCCCTCCCGAGTTCGTGGGAGGCCTTCTGGTCGATCCGAACGTGGGAATCTATACCACCGCGGAAAAGGGCTTCTTCTATCTCAGCTACAACATGCGAATGTCTCCGTTCGGCTATCCCGACAACGATCCAGCCCAGGGCGATCACGGACTCTGGCTGAGAAAAGCAATCGCTCATGTGATAGATAAGAAGACTATTGTGACTACACTGCTTCAGAACTTCGGTGTTGCTGGAGACCAACCCGTGAGTCCTGCATTGGTACGATGGTACAATCCCGTCATCAAGAAATATGATTTCGATCTGGACATGGCGAACCAGATTTTGGATGACCACTATACGATAGGAGGATTCGGCCTCGGCTATGGCCCAAATAATTACAGGAACCTTCCGACAATAGGTGACCGTCAGATAGACATACTCTGTCCACAAGCAGACTACGATCCCATCCGTGCATCAGCCTGCGAAATGATTGCGTCAAACATGAGAGATGTGGGAATAAACGCACACGCCAAACTCATGGCATTCGGAGAGATTGTTGAAAGACTGAATAACCGCGATATGGAGCTCTGGGTGCTCGGATGGAGGATAGGCTCAGATCCTCCAGACTACTACCACGCTTTCTTCTATTCGGGTAATGCACCTGAAGGGCAGAACTTTGAGGGATTCCAGAATCAGACTTTTGACACTCTCATTACCGACGCTCGTGCCGAGCTTGACCCAGACGTGCAGGCCGACCTAATCAGGCAGTGTACAGAGATTCTCGCGGACGCGGTTCCATACGATGTCCTGTACTTCAGGACGAACATAGAGGCCTACAGGTCGGATAGATTCGAGAATTGGACAGTTGGAAGGGCTGGGTCCATATTTGGAGGGTCATTCTGGTCCAGAATAGGAATTCATCCACCATCCCCTGATGCGCTTACAACTTCCCCACCGTTGACTTGGTCGAGTTTAGCATCGAGCTCCACCGCAGAGGTGAAGGTGACGGTGAGATATCCCGATGGCAATATACTGGCGAATGCACCCGTTCAAATGACTCTCACAGGTACCGGAGCGCTTGGCATCCTGAGCATCCCTGATGGAGATAGCGGGACGATGGTCAATGGTACGTCGAACATCAATGGGCAATTGATTGTGCACTACATCGCACCTGAAGTCGAGAATGAGACCGAGGTGTACATTTCTTCTCAGGCTCTAGGCATGAGAGATTATCCTGCTTCAACAGTACAGTACTCCAGGGTAGTGGTCAAACCGCCGGGCGCCATGTTCTTGAGAGTACTCGTCGAACCGTCCTTCTTCACTCTCGAAGTTGGAGGCACAATGACAATCGATATAGTAGTTACCGACCAAGAGGGTATTCCGGTGGACGGAGCCTCGGTGACCCTAGCAACAGAGCCCGCCGGACCCACACTCGAACCGAGTTCGGGGACGACTGTTGGTGGTTCGATCGCTACTGTTGTTTTCGGGGCACCTGCATCGATTCCTGAGGAATCAAAGACCTTTAATCTGGTAGTCAACGCCACTCTTGCTGGGTATGAATCAGCACAAGATACAAAAGAAATCACAATCCTATCTCCAACTGCTGGGGGGGCAGGTGGTGGTGCGAGAACCGAGATTCCCGCACTTGACGTAGTCGCCACTATCGCAGTCATCGTACTCGCAACAGTGAGCTTCGCTGTTCTCCGAGGAACAAAGAGAAGGTAGAACCTTCTCACACTTTCCTATTTCTTATCTCTCTGAAAATGAGACTCCGGTGAGCATACTGGCTACAAAAATCTGTACAAATGACGTTAAATATCAGATGCAATATTGTTTGGCTCGGTAGTCCTCATGAGACTGAGAAGCTTCCTCATCAAGAGGGCATTGCACACAGTCATCACACTTGTGATCATACTGGTCCTGCTTTTCATTATTTTCAGAATGATGCCTGGAGACCCTACGAGATTCTTCATAGAGCCCGGTCAGCCACCTGAGGTGAGGCAGAGGCTCTTAGTCGAATTTGGATTCTCCAAATGGGCCACGGCTCCTGGAATTTATCGATCGGCATCGTTCGAAGCTTTTGACGTGGGAGCATATGGGATAAGAGTTGAAGTAAACTCTTCGGAGGTCAGTGAGCCTCCCGATTTCTACAATGTAACTCTCTATTCATCGTATGTCAAGGCGAGACGATACTTCCCCAGCAAGGATCCCATGGTTATCTGGAATGTAACTTTCACCGCGGATCCAACGGGCAACATTACGGTCGGACAGACCTTCAACATCACTCTTGATGTCAAGTCGCCAGGAAACATGAGCAGAGATGTGAGAATGAGCATAATGAGAAACGAAGACCCCAATCAGACATTCCTTCTCAACCTTTCTGGAAATGGTGTCCAGATCGGAGGAAGCAGTTTCTGGGGGAGGTACACTCGAACAATTACCACCAATCAGACAGGATTTTACAGGATCCGGCTGTCCGTCTATGATCCCGTCTCGGGTGACACAGAAGCAATAGAATATGGCTATGCAGTCAATCCAAGCGATATCCATCCGTTTGAACTCGTAGAAAAGGAGGGTAAGATATTCACCTCGAGGAATATCTTTGCGGAGACAATCGGTGAGCTAACTCTCGCCATTAAAGTGGATGTTCACGGAAAGCTGAAACCGATATCTGATTCTGGCTTGGTGGGATATGTTACATCGCCTGACGGAGAAGTTTCCACCCTCAAACCCCCTGACCAGTTGATTCATCCATTGATAGTGGTACCACTCCCTGTCTGGGAGCAGTTCTGGGAATACTTCACTGATATGATAACGCTCGATTTCGGAGTATCCTTCTTTTCAGGGAGACCAGTTTGGGTGGAGATAGCTCAAAGGGCACCCGCAACAATCCTTCTCTTTGGAACGGCGCTCGCACTGTCTGCTCTTTTGGGTATAGGCATCGGAGCTATCCTCGCCTGGCGAAGGGGAACCACCCTAGAGATGTCTTCCATCGTAGTCAGTCTTTTCTTCTATTCCATGCCATTGTTCTGGTTCGGATTGATACTGTTATGGGCATTTGGCTTCAAGCTTCAATGGTTTCCGTTGGGAGGAATAGGAGGAATAGACGACGTGGGGAAACCATTGCAAGGTCTCGCATATCTCGCAGACATCCTGTGGCATATGACACTTCCTCTGGTAACCCTCATGATGGTCAATTTGGCTGGTTACATCCTCCTGATGCGCAATTCCATGTTGGAAGTCCTCGGGGAGGACTATATCACGACCGCGAAAGCGAAGGGTCTGAGTGAGAGAACAGTGATGTACAAGCATGCAGCGAGGAATGCACTTCTGCCCGTTGCTACTGTCATCGCTTTGGGTGTCGGCGGAGTCATCAGTGGTGGTGTCCTTACTGAAACGATTTTTTCTTGGCCTGGGATGGGATATTTTCTCGTGACATCAACGATAACGCAGGATTATCCAGCTGTTCAGGGTACTTTTTTCCTGCTTGCAGTAATGACCGTCCTGGCGAACGTAGGTGCAGACATCCTCTACGCATACCTAGATCCCAGGGTGAGGTTGTAGTATGGTTTCAAAAAAGAGATTATATGAGAGATTCAGAACCTATCATAAGGCTTTCAAGCAGAATTGGGATCTTTTCAAGGCAAGCAGGATCGGGCTTGTTGGGCTTGCCATTCTAATCTTCTTTCTCGTAATTGCATTGATTACTCCCGCTCTGAATCTGCGAGACCCGATAAACTGGAGGGCCCCTGAGGAGGATCTAATCAAGGTCGATCGATATTGGTACGTGGATACGACCACACCGTTATACAATGCCGGAAACCCTGTTAATCAATCTGTCTCTTTCAGACTCGTACCCAAAGGTACAGGTCCTCCTACTGACAGGATCTATTTTGCCTCGGGTGAGAAGGTAATCGCTCTTCGTCCGAAGGATGGCCACAGGGTTTGGTATGTGGGGAGACCAGGGAATGATGTATGTTGTTATCAAGCGGATTCTTTGGTGACTGCAGGACCTCTAGTGGCAAACTACGGTTCTATCGATAATCCAGTCTATTCGGACTGGGTCTTGTATTTTGGAACGGAAAGCGGAGAGTTTTATCAACTGAAGGAGGCTGATGAAGACTATGTTGACCCTTGGACAAGAGCATCCCTTCTACCTTCAGGAAAAAATGTTTCAAGGACAACACTTGGTAGCAAGATTACTTCAATTGCAGTCTATGCGGATGAAAGCACTGGTAGGAACGCACTTGAAAGGGTTTTCGTTGGAACAGAGCATGGGAACCTGTATGCCTTCTCAGCGATATGGAAAGACGATGAGAGCTGGTCCTACAATACAAGCTCTGACATGTGGGTGAGGGTTTATCCCGAGGTGAGACCTCTTCCCCAAGATAAGCACATCATGGCATACAGTCCGAAATCAAGGAAGATTCTTCTTGTCAGTGGAGACAACGGGTTAGAAACTGATTTCGTTCAGACTTGGATTTTCGATCTTGCCGAGGGGAACTGGACGAAGCTGGATAATCTCAAAGGAGTACCACCTTCGAGAATGGAAAGCGCGATGGTTTACATTCCCGGTAATGACTCGGCACTACTGTACGGCGGGAGGTGGGATCACACGATCTTGGATGACCTATGGACATTCAACTTCTCTTCTGAGACATGGAGCGAAGGGAATACCACAAGTTCCCCTGGTCCAAGAAACGGGCATTCGATGGCATATGGGAGCAAGGAGAATTCCGTCTACCTCTTTGGTGGGAGAGGGGACGACAACAACAAGACGATGAAGCTGAATCTTACCACTATGGAGTGGACGGAAGTTTCGACGAACGAAAGCGCAATTGCGAGAATGGGCATATCGATGATATATGACCTCTTGAAAGACAGGCTTATCATATTTGGCGGTGATAGCTTTGTTTCCTCTGACAGCAACAATCAAACGAAGGTTCTGAATCTTTCATCAGGGGAATGGAGTTGGATATACACACCACCAAACCTGACGCCAAGAGCATGGCAGTCTATGGTCTACGATAATGTAACGAATAGTGCAATCCTATTTGGCGGGATGGATAAGAACGGAAAACGCATAGACGAAATGTGGAAGTTGAACCTCACAAACGATTCATGGGACCAATTGGATTCTTCTCTTTCTCCTTCCGCTAGGTTCGGGTTATCGATGGTCTCCCTGGGGAATTCTCAAATGTTTCTTTTCGGAGGAGACGACTATGCACCGAGCGAGCTGTGGAACAAGACGGCAAATCGTGGCCCAATAGTTATGGCAAGTCTTCCCTTGAAAGAGAAGCACAACCCTAGGTTTTCGCCAGCTGTCTACTCCGTAGGTGGGGATGAGGACGGAAAATATCTTGTCTATAACGACGGAGGATACCTGAACTGCATTTGGACGGACAACGGGACCCAGATGTGGGATGACGACGAATATGACTACGTACACGAGGACGGGACCATACTAATAGGAGAGGACTGGTCAACAGCTCCCATGTTCTCGACACCTGAAGGGAACGTTCCCTCTCTCATTTATCTTGCGACAAGTAATGGCTACTTGCACGCTTTCTACAAGGAAGACGGAGGTGTATACGAGTCCTGGGCAATTCCCCCGCCAGGCAAGGAAGACCCAGACGGAGACATCAATCCCCAGAACAACATAATAGGAATCGCCGTCAGAAAAACACTCGCTGAGTTCGATAGGGGCGTCCTCACAAGGCCGGATCCATATGGTGATTATATCTATGTTGGCTCGGATACTGGATTTTTTTACTCTATCCGAAGGGATAGAACCAGAGACATTCCCGCGGGCAGAGTTCGCGGGAAATTCGAGGCTCCTGTTGCACCGGGCGAGCGATTCATGTTCAACACACCACCCTACTATCATCGCTTTAGTGAGACTATCCTCATTTCAGGTTACTCTGATAACGGTACCCTTGACAGCTGGACCGATGATATGAGTACGATATTCTCCATGAACACCGATGGCAACGTCTCTTGGAAACAGACATTTGAAGGGAGGGTCAACGGGGCACTTACTGTTTGGAGGGACGAGGCTGGCTCCGAGCACCTCCACATGAGCGTCTTCGCCGGGCTGACCGACGGGACGATTCAGGTGTATTCCTCAAGCGGGAAATATCTCGCTCCGTTGGCGCCCACATGGATAGAGCCCGTTCCGAGCGGAAATACCTATTGGCTTGGAACGGACAATCAAGGAAGGGACCTCTTCAGTCAATGGATGTGGGGTACTAGAGTGGCTTTGACCGTCGGTCTGTTAGCTGCATTCTTCTCCATCTCGATTGGCGTCATCATAGGTCTAGTTGCTGGTTATACAGGTGGCAGGGTGGACTCCGTGCTCATGAGGTTCACGGACGTCATACTCGTCCTTCCAGGTCTTCCGCTTGTCATCATACTCGCTGCCGTACTTGGGGCTGGAATATGGAATATCATTCTCGTCATATCTATAGTCGGCTGGCCAGGAACTGCGAGGGTCATAAGATCCGAGGTTCTCTCTCTCAAGGAGAGGCCATTTATCGACTCTGCAAGAGTGTCAGGGGCAAGCAATATCAGGATAATGTTCAAACATATTGCCCCGAACGTCCTCCCGCTCGCTTTTCTCTATATGACATTCGCTGTGAGCGCTGCAATCCTCACCGAGGCAGCATTGAGCTTCATAGGTCTCGGAGATGTCAACACCCCCAGCTGGGGTCAGATGCTGATGCTCATCCAACAATCTAATGTCTTAGGCTCTTGGTGGT
>JBHIFI010000040.1:0-14203 GCA_046761005.1 Thermoplasmata archaeon | reverse complement strand
CCACTCCGCAACGCAAATCGATTGCCTGTTGATAAAGGTTCCCTCAGCCATCATTTCAAGTGTGAAAAGCACGAGTCTATTGCTCCTGACCGATGAGCATCTTGGCGACCAGCTCTCCTATTGCCGCCAGGTCTTCAGTGTGCAGGATGCGGCCCGCCAGGCGGTCGAACAGTATGTTTGCAGAGCCTGGAATCTCCTCATCCCCCTTCCAGAGGATTATTGTGAGTGGGACCTTCGGGAACACAGGAATCTCGACGGAGATGTCACCGTGGTCTACGCTTTTTCCTCCCAACTTCTCCGCTCGCGTCTCAAGGCCTTCCGGGGATTCAACGAACGCATCTTTGATGGGCTGTATCGCCCTGCTCACGAATGCGCCATAGTAGGTATCGCCGCCCCAGAAGTCCCTGAACGAAACCAACTCACCAGTGGGACCAAACTCATTCGCGCCCACAACGTAGTGGAGAATTAGTGTCGCGAAGAATCGATTTGTGGGGGAACCGTCTTCGTTTTTCACCACCCTCTCGTCAAAGTCCAGGAGATATCGCTGGCCCAGGAATGGGATCTCAAGAAGTCCATCCTTCAGCTTTCCTAGCGAGCACTTCGCCAAAGTCTCTGGGTTCTTTGATTCAAGCTCCTCCCATGCGGCTCTTCTCACTCCGTCCAAGGAGCTAGGCTTCTTTCTCTCATGGAGGTCGGGCATCAGCCCAGAGCCTCCGCCAATCCCCTCCCCGCAAGTACTCCGGTAGCGGCTGCGTTCACTATGTCTCCTGAGAGGCCTACGCCATCTCCTGCTGCAAAAAGGTTCCCTACGCTGGTTTGCATTTTTTCATCTACTTCGACTTCCATCGCATAGAACTTGATCTCGGGTGCATATATCAGAGTGGAATCCGCTGCAACACCAGGGATTATCTCGTTGAGCTTTTCCAGGGCCTCGATTATATCCGTTACTATGCGACCTGGGAGGGCCATGGATATGTCCCCAGGAGTGACATCTCTAAGTGTGGCCACAACGAGATTCGACCTGAGGCGGTCCCAATTGGATCTTCTTCCTCTTCTGAGGTCTCCCATCCTCTGGATTATAGGCTTGCCGCCTCCAATAGTTGTGGCAAGCTCGGCAACGGACCTGCCATATATCGTCGTATTTTCCACAGGCTCGGTAAGCTCCACCCTTACGAGAATAGCAAAATTGGTGTTTCTTGAATGCTTCTCAACCATGGAATGGCCGTTTACCCCTATGAACCCATCGTATCTCTCCCTCACCACATATCCTCTGGCGTTTGTGCAAAAGGTTCTGACAAAGTCATCATAACTTTTCGTGTGTATGTGAAACTTCGGGTCCATGTTCACTCTTGTAACGGGATCCATTATTATTGCTGGAACCTCTACTCGCACCCCAACGTCAATGGGTCCGAAGCGTCCCTTGATTCTTTTCTTGGCGACGAGGTTCTCAATCCAAGGCGCGCCCACCCGACCCGGAGAGAGTATAACCGTCTTGCTTCGTATTTTCTTCTTAGAAACCTGGACGCCCCTGCAGACTCCTTTCTCTAGAATCAGGTCTGTGACCCTCGTCTTCAGGAGGAATTCGACACCTCGACTTCTCAGATCCTTTGCGAAGGATTCCACCACTCTTAGCGCGTTGTCAGAGCCGATATGCCTTTGGGGTATGTCGATGAACTTTACTCCTGCAGAAGCTGCCCGATGGCTCAACTTCTCGAGCTCACTCCTCTTGGGTTTGTAGAGCTTCTTCGGCCCTCCGTATTTCAGAAAAACCTTGTCAACATGGTCCACAAGATTCCAGGCTTCTTCTTCACTTCCAACGTATTTCGTGAGATCCCCGCCTATGTCAGGTCTGAGGTTTAGTCTCCCGCCTGAGAAAGTTCCCGCGCCACCAACACCGCACATGATATCGCAGGGCTTGCACTTCTCGCATCCCCAATCATATTCCAGAGGGCACCTTCTTTTCTTGACATCCTTCCCCATGTCTATGATTAGAATCGATCTCTTTCCATCGGCGAGCACATCTGCGGTGAACATCCCCGCAGGACCTGAACCTACTATGATAACATCCCACATCTTTTCCATGCAGTTTTCCTCTACGGACTTGAAAATGAAGACACGCTCCGTTAAAAAACTACCGTTCTCTTTCCATTGGCGGGGAACAAGCCTCAAACAAAGTTTTATTATAGCGTCCAGTATTCTTCGAACCGGAAGAGGATTTATGGCTATTCTCGATATATGGACTTCATTAAGAACGAGGGATGTCCTCAAAGAAATTCTGAAAGACAAGCGAACACTGAGGCGGATGAAGGAGCTGGTTGCATGAATCGCTCAGTACTTGTTATCGGTGGAGGGATATCAGGAATGCAGGCTGCTCTCAACCTAGCCGATCAGGGAGTAGAGGTCACCATGGTCGAGCGGGAGCCAAGTATTGGGGGAATCATGCCCAAACTGGACAAGACCTTTCCAACGCTGGACTGTGCGATGTGCATTCTATCCCCTTTCATGGTTGATTGCGCTAGGCATCCCAACATCGAGATAATGACGCTTTCTGAAGTGGACACTGTCTCTCGAGAGAATGGCGGCTTCAGGGTCAAAATCAAGCAGCATCCCCGATACGTCTTCCTGGAGAAGTGCACGGGCTGCGGGACGTGCCAGGAGAAATGCCCAGAGAAGGTGCCAAACGAGTTCAACGAGGGAATTGACGAAAGGAAGGCCATTTATTTTCTCTTTCCTCAGTCGATTCCTCAGGCTCCGCGGATTGACTATGAGAACTGCATCTACTTCAGAACGGGAAAGTGCAGAGCATGCGAGAAGTTCTGCGAAGCTGGAGCCATAGACTTCGATCAAAAGGAAGAGATTATCGAGAGGGACTTCGGCTCAATAGTGATCGCCACTGGTGGGCAGCCCTATGAGCCTATTGACAGAAAAGAGTACGGCTATGGCGAGTATGAGAATGTTATCACCTCCCTAGAGTTAGAGAGGCTTCTATCCGCTTCAGGCCCGACGATGGGAGAGGTTCTCATCAAGGACGGCAGGCATCCAAAGAAAATCGCCTTCATTAACTGCGTCGGCTCTAGGGATGAGAGGGTGGGGCACGATTACTGTTCCCGAATATGCTGCATGTATGGCCTGAAGGAAGCTCTCCTCGTCAAAGAACATGATCCAGATGTGGAGATAACCATATTCTATATGGATATACGGTCTCCCGGAAAAGGTTACGACGAGTTCTACAGGAAAATTAGATACGAGGACAAGATTGCCAACTTCGTAAGAGCCCGTCCAGCGGAGATTTTTGAGAACGGGGACAAGACACTCACGCTTCGCTACGAGGACACGCAGGGGGAGGGCATTGACGATTTGACCGTGGATATGGTCGTCCTCAATGTCGCCATTGTGCCTTCCGAGGGAACCAGGGAGTTGGCAGAGAAGCTGGGAGTTGAGCTCAACAACTATGGCTTCTTTGAAAAGGCTGGCTTCAGCTTCGGCCCCCTAGATACGTCTAATCAGGGCATATTTGTCTGTGGAATGGCCTCCCGCCCGCTCGATATAACAGACACTACCTGCCACGGCATAGGTGTCGCATCCCGCGCGACGTCGGATATTTTGGGCGAACGTACGTTCCCACCACCAGGAGGATATCCGGAGCTCGAGACAGAGGAGAAGAGGATAGGCGTCTTCATCTGTCATTGTGGAAAGAACATCGCCTCTGTCGTGGACATCGAGAATCTCACCGAGTATGCGAAAAGCCTTCCGGATGTCGTTTACGCGGAAGACAACATCTTTTCCTGCTCCGAGGAAGGTCAGAGGAAGATCGTGGAAGCCATCAAGCGTGAGAGGCTCACTCGAGTCGTTGTTGCCGCGTGCTCTCCAAGAACGCATGAGCCCACCTTTCAGGACGCACTTCAGTCTGCTGGTTTGAATCCATTTCTATTTGACATGGCCAATATCCGAAATCACTGTTCTTGGGTGCACTCTGACAAGGAGGAGGCTTTGCAGAAGTCGAAGGACCTTGTGAGGATGTCTGTCGCCAGGGTTGCCAATCTCGACCCGCTAGCTAGATCGACGGTCGGAGTCTCTCCAGTCGCCTGCGTCGCTGGGGGTGGTGTGTCCGGATTGACAGCATCGAGGGATCTCGCAAGGAATGGATTCGAGGTTCATCTCGTGGAAAAGAAGCCCTATCTCGGCGGGCGAGCGGCCAAGCTTGGCAAAGTGTATCCAGAGGAGACCAACGCTTCGAATCTTCTAAGCCCGCTCATAGAGTCCATAATGGAGACAGGGAAGGTTCGCTTATACCTGGCCTCCGAGGTTACGGAGGTGGAGGGCTTTGTTGGCAACTTCGAGGTTGCCATCGAATCCAATGAGTATGTGACAGACAAGTGTGATTGCTGCGGTAAGTGTGTTGATGTCTGTCCTGTTGTCATAGATGATGATTTCAATGAGGGACTGTCAAAGAGAAAAGCGATATTCGAGCAGAATACCTATCCACGGAAGTACTACATCGATCCTGAATCCTGTACTCTGTGCGGGGAGTGCGTAAAAGCCTGTCCGATCGGAGCGATTGACCTTTCTACTAGGACGGATAGAGTCAGTTGCGGATCCGTGATCGTCGCCACTGGATTCGAGGCGGGAGATCATGAAGAGCTTCTCGCTCACGGATACGGATCTCATAAGGGCATAGTCACGACATCCCAGCTTGAGAGGCTCATGCATGATGAAGGGCCGAGTGGTGGAGATATCGAAGCCTATGTGGGAAAGATTGAGAACGCTGCCATTCTGCTCTGCGCAGACATGAGGTGGGGAAAGAACGACTACTGCTCCCGCTACTGTTGCATCAGTGGGACAAAAGCCGCCAAGGAGCTGAAGGAGTATCTTCCAAATGCGAACATCTTTGTTCTTTATGAGAACTTGAGAACGGTTGGAGTGTACGAGGACCTGTACAAGAAGGCTCAGAGCATTGGTGTGAATTTCATTCAGTATTCTTTCGAGGAAATGCCCAAGATTTCATACACGAATGGATTGAGATTGCAGGTAAAGGAGCAGTTGCTTGGAACAGAGCTGGACATTCCTCTGGATCTGTTGGTTCTCTCCGAGGGAGGTAAGCCCGTCGAGGGCTCGGAAGAGTTCGCCAAGAAGCTGAGAATTCCCTGCTCCTCCGAAGGATTTTTCCAGGAGGCACACGTGAAGCTTGCTCCTGTCGACACGTCCAACGAAGGTATCTACATCGCAGGGGGAGCTCAGTATCCCAAGGATGTTTCCGATTCAATTTCGCAAGGCTCGGCGGCCGCTGCGAGGGCGATGACTATACTTTCAAGGGATTTTCTTGAGGTCGGCGGGATCGTTGCTCATGTGACTCCCGAGGATTGCGCCGCCTGCCTCACATGTATCAGAATGTGCCCATACAGGGCGATTTCCATCAATGAAGATAATGTGGCTGAGATCAACATCGTAAAGTGCCGCGGCTGTGGGATCTGCACGACGGAGTGTCCCGCCAAGGCTATCGTACTTAGGCACTTCGAGGATGATCAAATCATCCCAATGGTGGATGAGTACCTTCTGGAGGTATCCCATGGAAGCTAAAGGAATCGAGAGGATGGAGGGAGCAGAGGATGACTTCGAGCCCAGGATAGTTGCCTTCTGCTGCAACTACTGTGCCTACGCTGCTGCTGATCTGGCGGGCAGCATGAGGCTTTCGTATCCCTCAAATGTCAAGGTCATCAGGCTTCCCTGTTCTGGGAAGGTGGAGATTACATATCTGCTCAAGGCATTGGAGGACGGCGCAGACGGTGTCATGGTCGCGGGCTGTCTCGAGGGGGATTGCCATTTCATGGAAGGTAACTACCGTGCGATGAGAAAGGTCAATCATACCAAGCGATTGCTCGAGGAGATAGGCTTCGAGAGCGACCGACTGGAGATGTTCAATCTTTCATCGGCCATGGCCAGTCGCTTTGCTGAGATTGTTGAGGAGATGACTGAGAGGATAAGAAATCTAGGCCCCAGTCCGTTGATGAAGAAGGTGAAAAGTTGATAGTGGGTGAGAGAAAGCCAATGGATGAAATCCTGGAGATGCTCGCACAATATGAAAGAGTGCTCTTGTTGGGTTGTGGAACGTGCGTTACGGTCTGCCTCGCGGGTGGAGAAAGAGAGGTAGGAATACTTGCGGGGCAACTGAGGATTCATGCAAAGATGGAGGAAAGGAATCTTCACATTGATGAGCACACCATTGAGAGGCAGTGCGAGAAGGAATGGGTCGAAGAGCTGAAGAGCAAGGTCGAAGGCGTTGATGCGGTGATGTCGATGGCCTGTGGTGTGGGTGTTCAGGTTGTCGCCGAGATGTATCCCGAGAAGTCCGTTTTTCCAGCGCTCAATACGACCTTTATAGGCTATCCAGTTCAGCATGGAATATGGCTGGAAAACTGCCGAGGTTGTGGGAACTGCGTTCTTCATCTCACGGGAGGCATATGCCCTGTTTCCAGATGCGCGAAGTCGCTCATGAACGGTCCTTGCGGAGGCTCGCAAGATGGAAAGTGCGAGATTGACAAAGAGGTTGAGTGTGCTTGGCAGATCATCTATGACCGGTTGAAGATAGGCGGACGACTGGATTGGATGAACAGCTACCAACCTCCAAGGAGTTGGACCTCCGCCGGTTCGGGCGGGCCGCGAAAGAGCATCAAGATGGAGGAGGTGGTGGAGTGAAAGCAGGAAGCAATCTGGAAAGGCTCCTCGAGGCGGGAAAGTTCGTCGTCACCTCCGAGATTGGACCGCCAAAATCGGCTGACGGAAACGTTATCCTCAAGAAGGCCAAGCTTGTGAGGGACGTCGCAGATGCTGTCAATATTACAGACAATCAAACAGCGATAGTGAGGCTTTCGAGCATAGCTGCTGCGGCTATATTGCTTCAGGAGGGGATCGAACCCGTCGTTCAAATGACTGTCAGAGACAGGAATAGGATTGCTATCCAGAGCGATATGTTGGGCGCTGCAGCGTTGGGTGCCAAGAATGTTCTTTGTTTGTCTGGCGATCACCAAAAGTTCGGGAATCATCCTGACTCGAAGAATGTGTTTGATATCGATTCAATGCACCTCATCAGAATGCTCAAGGATATGAGAGATGAGAAGAAGTTCCAGTGCGGAGAGGAGATGGATGTTGAGCCGAAGTTGTTCCTAGGAGCAGCCGCAAACCCCTTCGCCGATCCCTTTGAGTTCAGAGTTCAGCGCCTGGCCAAGAAAATCGATGCAGGTGCCGATTTCATACAGACTCAAGGGATATACGATATCGATAGGTTTGAGAGATGGCTTGAAGAGGCAAGAGATCTCGGGCTGACGGAAAAGGTCCACATCCTGGGCGGGGTCATTCCTCTGAAGTCCGCAGGAGCTGCAAGGTACATAAAGAACAAGGTCGCCGGAATGATAGTTCCAGATGAGATTATCGATAGAATGAAGAAGGCTTCAGATCCTAAGCGGGAAGGAATAAGAATAGCCGTGGAGACGGTCGAGCAACTCAGGAGCATGAAGGGGGTTCACGGCGTACACATAATGGCTATTGAATGGGAGGAGAAGGTTCGAGAGATTGCTGAAGCCGCAGGTCTTCTCCCAAGACCAAAGGTGACCTAGACCCTCAGGAAGTCGTCCGCATAGAGTCTCTTGTTAAGAAGTACCTCGGCGGCCTTCGCTGCTTCCATCAGCTCCTTGTCCGTTGGGTCCATGATTGCCGCATCAAGGCCATACGCGAGGAGCATGACGAGATATGTTCTGTTCAAGAGGGGCCTTTCCTTCGTATTATTGGAAACGTTGCTAAGACCCACAACGGTCTTGGGTGCTGGATCTGCTATTGCCTTGAACATTCCCAATGCCTCGAGAACTTTCAGGCCCTGATCCTGGGCTGCCCCCACAGGAAGAACGAGGGGATCGAGATACATCCTATCTGTTGATATCCCAAACTCCATTGCGTTGGCGACCATTTTCATCGCAAGCTCGGCTCTACTGTTAGCATCATTGGGAATCCCTCTTTCGTCCAAGGTGAGGCAGATTATCTCAGAGTCGTGGTTCTTTGCTAGGGGGAAGAGCTTTTCCATCTTCGCGTCCTCTGCTGTTGTGGAATTTATCAAGACTGTCTCCTTAGCTGCGGTTATACCCGCTTCCATAGCCTGAACATTTGGCGTATCAATTGAGAGCTGAATGTCGACTGCATCCTGAACGGTCTCTACCATCCATTTCATTATACCTGAAGGATCCTCCACTCCCGGCCCGGTGTTTATGTCCAGTATGTCTGCTCCAGCGGTGACTTGCTCCCTGGCAAGATTCTGAATGAACTGCTCGTCTCTCCTGTCTATCGCTTTTGATACGGATCCAAAAAGCCCGTTTATCCTTTCGCTTATGACTATCATGTGAGTCCTCCCCGAAAGGCATATAGCCTCTCGATTTAAAAATCTAAGTGGTTTCAACCGCCAGACAGAAAAATACAATTATGTGGGAGTTGTTCTGACTTGCGAGGTGGGATGTTGGTTCAAGAGAAGTCTAGACTGGTAATGGTTACTGTTCTGTTTCTCATTGTCGCTGGAAGCATAGGTTTCTTGGGTACCGCATCGCAGGACGGAATATGGGACCAGTACGAAAAGGGCTGCACATGTCACCCCTTCTCGCCTTTCATCCCGGAAGCACAAGTCTCGATCCCCGATCTGCCACTACAGTATACTCCAGGGCAGAGCTATACAATAAGGGTTGTTGTTACGGGGGGACCGGATCCAAATAGCGGTGGGACCAACGCACAAGGTGGGTTCAATCTGAATGTCTCGGCAGGAACCCTTTCGGTTCCGCCAGGGCCGGTATATGTGCAAGTAAATCTACAGGGAAACCAGTCGACCCATACTACAGATGGTAACGACCAGAGGATGTGGGAGATTGACTGGTTGGCCCCTGACCCCGGAACTGGAGATGTGATATTCACCGTCTCAGGAAATTCCGTTGACGGTGATGGAACCATGCTTGGTGATGCTTGGGCTCAGAGAGTACTGATCGTCCCAGAGATCGGACCAACACCACCTCCGGCCGTCGACCTAATCTATCCCGATGGTGGAGAGGATCTCACTGGCGGCTCAATTCATGACATAGAGTATGAACCAAGCGACTTTGGGTTCCCGAACGATCAGCTACTCATATGGATAAACTACTCGCTGGATGGAGGATTGAGCTTCACCCCCATACCTGGAGCGCAAGGAATACCAGGAACTGACCAGCATCCGAATACATTTGCTTGGACTCTGCCGCTTGAGAATTCCACACAGGCGAGAGTCAACGTAGAGGTCAAGAACCCCCTTCGGGTAAGAGGGTCAGATATGAGTGCATCGGATTTCGAGATAGATTCGACCCCGCCTTCGGTGCTAACCTCGTCGCCGGTTGGAACGGATGTCCCTATTACCACTAATATTCGCGTAACTTTCAGCGAGGAAATGAACCAATCATCAGTACAGGTTGCCTTCTCGCTCAATGACACGACGACCTGGACGCCCGTTTCTGGAACCTTCTCCTGGATGGGCAATGAAACAACCTTTGACCCCATTTCCAATCTTCAGCCTGGTACCGAATACCGAGTCAACATAACCACGACGGCAACTGACGATTCCGATCCTGGAAACAGTCTTCCCGATTTGTACAACTGGACATTCCAGACCACGAGTGAAGGTGACACAGAGCCTCCTACAATCTCCGACTTGAAGGTCATCCCGAGCACTCAAGAGGTATTTGGGAGTGTAAACATCTCAGCGGTCATCGAGGACAATGTGGCGGTTTCGAACGCATGGGTGAATGTGACCGACCCATTTGGCGGGACCAATGAGAGCTCAATGAGCTACGATTACTCTTCCGGGCGATACTACCTCAACCAGAGCTATTCTTTGCTGGGAACCTACAATTTCGTTGTCTGGGCGGAGGACTCGAGCGGGCTTCGGAGCTCCTCACCCGGGCAGCTCCAGATAGTTGACACAACTCCACCGAGCATAGCCCACATCCCCGTTTCCCTCGCGCTTGCCAGCAAAACCATCAACATTACCGCGACGGTGACGGATAACTATGCACTCGCGCCAACAGATCCAGTATGGCTCAACTACACCAATGTGACTGAGACCGTGTTCAACATCACAATGAATCCGATTGGAGGCGACGACTTCTTGGGGCAAATTCCTGCTCAAAACATTGAGGGAACAGTGACCTATTTCATATGGGCTAATGATTCCAGAGGGAATGAGATAATGACGGAGGTCAACCCTATCCAGATTGTCGAACAAGATATCTTCCCGCCAGAGATTCTCAACGTGAGGGCGGAACCCTCGCCCCAGGAGCTCCTTGAACCCGTCAACATAAGCGCCACCATAAGAGACTTGAGCGGTATTTACGCAGCATGGGTGGTAGCTACCTTACCTGGCGTCGAAACTGTCAATCTGACGATGATTGAGGGGCTCAATGATTTGTACTATGTGGAGAGCGGTTTCGCTCACGTTGGTACCTACGAGCTCGTAGTGGGAGCGGAAGATATCAACCGTATGGGCAATTACTCTTCCACCTATACGTTTGAAATACAGAATACGATTCCTCCAGCGAAGCCCACAGGGCTGTCCGTCACCACACCAAAGGAAAGAGGAGAACTCTTTATTGAATGGAATGCAAATACCGAAGCTGACCTTGCTGGATATGATCTCTACCGTTCGGAAAGCGAGGACGGACCCTACACGAGGATCAACAAAGAACTGATAGCAGGAACCAACTACACAGATACCGGGCTCGATAACGGAACGCAGTATTGGTACAAAGTCAGGGCTGTGGATTTGGGAGGACTAGTATCGGAGTTTTCCGATCCTGCATCTGGAACAACAATCGCACCATCAGTTGAAGCGGACTACACCTGGGTTTACCTATTGATCGCGATCATCCTCATCCTACTGGTTATCTTCGGGTTCATAGCTTTCGCGAAGAGGAAGCCTCGCGCTGAAGAAGAAGTCATTGAGGAAGAAGAGAAGAAGACAGAGGAGACTTGATATCCTCTCCTGAGAATCCTCCCTTCTTACCCTCATTGTCTCGGAGATACCTTTAATATTCGCCGGGCTATTTCCGTGTGTCTTTCGAACGTGTTGTTCAGCTCGGTGGGAGGCAAGATGTATGAACGCGATAAAGAGGGCGCTGATTAGTGTTTCTGACAAAGCGAATATCATCGAGTTTGCAAAGGGTCTGCAGGGGGCGGGAGTAGAGATACTCTCGACTGGCGGGACCGCAAGAGTCCTTGAGGAGAACGGAATCAAGGTGACGAGGATATCGGATTTCACGGGCTTTCCCGAGATGCTTGATGGAAGAGTCAAGACACTGCACCCGAAGGTTCACGGGGCAATACTCGCCCGCCGAGACGACCCTGAGCATATGAAACAGCTCCAGGAGAGAAGCATCCCCACGATCGACATGGTCGTCGTCAATCTCTACCCCTTCGAGGAGACAATTTCGAAACCTGATGCTACTTTCGAGGACGCGATTGAGAACATCGACATTGGCGGGCCTTCGATGCTAAGGTCGGCAGCGAAGAACCACAAGGACGTTGCTGTGGTCGTGAGCCCGGGTGACTACTCCGCGGTGATAGATGAAATTCACACGAGCGGCGACTTGAGCGGGGAGACGAGATGGAAATTAGCGCTCGAGGCATTCGAGCACACCTCCCGATATGATACTATGATTGCAAATTACCTCCGCTCGCAGAAGGAGAAAGCGCTCTTTCCCGAAACGCTCGGTCTTCAATATGAGAAGGTTCTCGACCTCCGATACGGGGAGAATCCCAATCAGAAGGCCGCTTTCTATCGCGACCCCGCTTCGAAAGCGGTATCCGTCACGAGCTCTGAGAAGCTCCACGGAAAGGAACTCTCCTTCAATAACATCCTGGATGCGGACGCTGCTCTAGACATTCTCAGGGAATTCAATAGACCCGCTTCGGCGGTAATCAAGCACACGAATCCATGTGGAGTCGCGGTTTCAGAAGACCTGTACCATTCATTCGTGAGAGCCTATGCATGCGATCCGAAGTCCGCTTTCGGCGGGATCATAGGGATAAGTCGGACGATGACCTCGCAGATAGCGAATGAGATTTCCAAGTACTTCGTTGAGGTCGTCATCGCGCCCGAATACGATGAGGATGCGCTCGCGATTCTGAAGAAGAAAAAGAACCTGAGGATACTCGCGACGCATGCTCCGATTGCGAAGGAGGAGCCTATGGAGATGAAGATGATGAAGGTGAAGGGAGGCATGCTTCTTCAGACGGGTGCCTTCGCCGAGCTCAATCAAAACAATCTAAAGATAGTGACGAAGAGGGAGCCGACAGACATTGAGCTAAAAGGCCTCCTCTTTGCGTGGAAAGTAATCAGGCATATCAAATCGAACTCCATACTTCTCGTTCAGGGTGAGGAGACAGTTGGTATAGGTGCTGGACAGATGAGCCGTGTGGACGCTTCCATGCTAGCTGGTCACAAGGCCGGTGAGAGGGCGAAGGGAAGCCAACTCGCATCAGATGCCTTCTTCCCGTTCCGTGATGGAGTTGATGAGGCCGCTAAGGTCGGTGCTACAGCGATAATCCAGCCTGGTGGTTCCATCCGCGACAAGGAGGTTATCGAAGCCGCGAATGAGCACAACATGGCGATGGTTTTCGCAGGCATGAGGATGTTCAAACACTAGCCGTAAGATGCGTGAGGGGGAGATGACCGCCGATTCCGAGGGCTACCAGGAGGCATTGCGCTGGCTTTACAAACTCCAGAGGTTCGGTGTTAAGCTCGGATTGGACAACATGAGCGAGCTCCTCGTTCATCTGGGCAACCCGCATGAGAAGTTCAAGTCCGTGCATGTGGCTGGGACCAACGGCAAGGGCTCTGTCTGCACCTTTCTGTCCTCCGTCCTCAAGGAGGCGGGCTACAGAGTGGGAATGTACACGTCCCCTCACGTGCTCAGGTACAGCGAGAGGATGCAAATCAACGGGGAAGAGATTCCGAAAGAGAGGGTTCTCGACTACATTAGCAAAATCAGACCGATAGCGGAGAAGATGGGAGCGGAATCTGAAACGAAACATCCCACCTTCTTCGAGTTCACCACCGCGATGGGCTTTTCATATTTCACGGATGAGAACGTGGACATTGCAGTCGTGGAGGTCGGCATGGGTGGTCGATTGGACGCGACGAACCTCATAACGCCGGAGGTGGCGGTGATAACGCACCTCGCTCTTGAGCACACTGAACATCTCGGGAAGACTCTCGAGCGGATAGCGAAGGAGAAGGCGGGGATAATAAAGCCCGGAGTTCCTGTGGTCTCTGCTGAGGAGAATCCTGTCATCAGAAAAGCGGCCGAGGAACGGGGCTGCGAGTTCACTATCGTTGAGGATGACTACCCGTACAAGAGGATAGCATTCGATGCGTCCGGTCAGAGGTTTTGGATCTCCGATCCAAGCAAGGAGTTCGAGACCAGCCTCCTAGGCTCCTATCAGTTGCAGAATGCGGCGACCGCCTACGCAGTGCTCGACGTCCTGAGGAATGCAGGGTACGCCATCCCGGAGGATGCGATTCGGCGGGGATTCTCCAAGGCGCAGTGGCCTGCTAGGCTCGAGGTCGTCCGCCAGAAACCCACGGTGATAATCGATTCTAGCCACAATCCTGATGGCATGGAAAAGCTGAGGGACGCGCTTCTCGAGACGATGAGGAACGACCACATAACATTCGTTGTCGGGGTGATGTCGGATAAGGACATCTCGCTAATGTTGGAGGCAATCGCTCCTGTGGCGGGAAAGATAATCTGCACCAGACCGGACTACTGGCGGGCGATGGAACCAGAGGAGATTGAGCTGGAGGCGAAAAAGCTCGCGGGTGATGTAGAGGTCACTGCAACAGTCCCAGAGGCGATTGAGCGGGCGTTTTCATTGTCCAATGAGAATAATGTAATCTGTATTACGGGCTCCATCTTCACTGCAGGGGATGCGACCCAGTACCTTAAGGAGTCATAAGGGCTTCCTCTGGGTGGATGAAGCTATGGCAAGGAGCGAACTTCTGTGAGAAATCCATTCAGCAGGCCGAGGAATCTTTCGGTTACACCTCATGCCGAAAACCTGGAACCCGCAATTCGAAGGGGAGTCCTTTCGGCTATACCTATGACCAAATTTGCAGTCCACTCCCGCAAGTGCTTCCCTGTCCTGCAAT
>JBHIFI010000039.1:0-14380 GCA_046761005.1 Thermoplasmata archaeon | reverse complement strand
CAAAAAGATTAGGGCAACCGAAGAATATTGAAAACAAGGGAGTGGATGGTAAGGGGCTTATTAGTTCGATTTGGTCAAAACTAGAATGTATCCTGTCCCATGATGCAGAATCTCCCACCGAAATCGTACAGCTTGTATAGCTTCCTCCTCGACACGTTTCCGACCAGAGGCGCAACCATAATTCGCCACCAAGACTTGCGGATAATCCTGTAGCCTCTCTTCTCAAACCTGTCCTGTAAGAGTTTCGGCGTCAGGACATCGGCAAAGACGCATTTTCCAACGGCGTCAGACTCTATGAGGGCCATCACTCTGTCGAAGGATCTTTGAGCAGGACATACTATCTCTCTGATGTGGACGTTTCCCGCCCTCTCAGACTTAATCGCATAACCCTCTGGATCCTTGGCTTCAGCCAGATAAATATTCTTGCGGCCGAAAGGCCCAGCTGCAGTGTCCATCTTAATATTGAGAAAAGCTGGCTGTCGAACAACGAAACCCATAAGCCTGCGAACCGCGCGGGAATGTAGCTCGTCAGTCGTCCTCCAGTCCTTTCTACGGTAGACGCGCAACTTCAAACCTCTGGGTTTGCCGGACATCCTTATGAGTTTCTGTGCGAAAGTCAAAGGTGCCACATCTAGATAACCGAGTTTTCGGTAGAGGTGGAACGCAACGAGAGACTCCCCCGTCAAGAGGAAACTGATGCGGATATCATTTTCGCGATACACATCATGGGCGGCCTCCATGAGGGCGGTAGCAATCCCTCTCCGTGCCACCCCTGGAACAACTGTGACACCCGCAATTCCTCCAACCGTTTCCAATCCTTCAGTAGTCCTCGTTGGGATCCTCAGAGTGATAACCTGAGCAACTGTCCTGCATCGCTCGACCGCAAAGACGCCGACGTTTTCCATCCAGCGACTGTCGTGCTTCAGATGCTTCCTCACCAGTTCCTCCGTGAGTGGCCAACCAAAGGCCACAATGTTCATCGCCAACACATCTTCGCGATCCGTCTCATCGTAGGATACTATCCTCATGGAGACCAGAGATTTCTGTCTGGATATTTAGTCATATCCCGTGGTGTGGAACTTCTTCGACAATCCTCGGGAAATGAACCTCTTCAAATCAAAACCCTTAAGAGAATCTATCCGTTTGTGTCGCAACCATGTATGATGTGGTAATTGTCGGTGCTGGCCCCGCGGGTCTCACCGCCGGAATCTTTGCAACCTCGAGAAAGCTGAACACCTTGATTCTGGACGCTAAAGTCGCAGGTGGACAACTCAAATATCTCTATCCGACGAAGATTATCCACGACTACCCTTCCCACCATCACATAGAGGCGAGGAAACTTGGTGAGCTCATGGTAGACCATGCGAGAGAAAGTGGATGCGATGTCCACGAAAACGAGGAAGTAAAGGACCTCAAAAAGAAGGAAGAGGGTTTGGCTGTCATAACCGAGAGAGGAGAGTATGAGGCAAAGACCGTCATCCTGGCAATAGGTATGGGGCTTTTCGAGCCCAGAAAACTAGGAGTCCCGGGTGAGGAGGAGTTTGCAGAAAAGGGCGTCTACTACCGCGTGAGGGGCAAAGAAACGTTCGCGGGCAAGCGCGCCCTGTTCATTGGCGGGGGGGACACAGCTCTCGAGATGGCGCTCAGCGTCGTAGATGTTGCAGACCATGTCTATCTCGCGCACAGAAAGAACGTATTCAGGGCCATGGAGACTAATGTGGAGGCTGTCGAGAAATCGTCTATAGAGGTTCTTTTCAATACTGAGTTGAAAGAAGTACACGGGGACCAAGCGGTTACTGAAGCCGTTGTCTTTAACAATCAGACGGGGGAAGAGACAACAATCCCATTGGAGGCCGTCGTCATAAACATAGGGTTTTCTCCAAAGCTCGAGTCCGTGCAAGACTGGGGCATTGAACTAGAAGGGAAGTCTATAAAGGTGAGCCCTGACATGAGAACTTCCATGGAGGGCGTCTTTGCCTGTGGGGACATAATTACTTATCCCGGCAAGGACAAGAGGATTGTTACAGCCTGTGGGGAAGCTGCCACAGCGGCGATATCCGCCTACAAATACATAAAGAAGCCATACTGGGCCTAGTCCTCGTCCAGCTTCCAAATAGAGTCGCCCACGTAATGAAGGGACTGAAGCGCTTTCCCTCTGTTCCGAGCGACCATCTCCTTCCCTCTCATGAGCGCGACTCCAACGGCAAGAGGCCGAAGATTCCTCTCATCCCTCACCCAGGCAAGATCCCCCTCCGCAATCGAAGGATCTGCATCAACCACGCCTGGAGCCATGATGTCGGCACCATTGTACACGAACTTGACAGCGCCCATATCCACTGTTACATATCTCTTTCTTGGGTTATAGGCGAGCAATCCACGGACAGAGAGGAACGGGCGACCGTCAATGATTAGTCCGAGAATCTTTCCGTCGACATAGAAGATGTCCATGGTTTTGAGACTTCCCACTTCAATGCTATCAGAATCAGAGAAAACCTGACATCCCAGAACCCGCTCAAGCTCGTCGGCTATTCTTCTCGCCTCCTTCCGGCGAAGTCTATGCCTCTTCCTTGGCTTCAGTTCCATAGTCTCTCCTCCTCCTAATCAGAATGAAAAGGATAATAGATGCGATGGGGACGATTAGGTCGGTGAATTCAGGAATAGGTTCGAACTTAATCTGCGTTGAGGAGTCAAACTCCCATGCGATATAGTTGAGGTTGCAGGAGTAGATGGATGTGAGGTTTCCCTTGGCATCTGTGTTTGTCGTTATGCCAGTCATTTGGCTCCAAGATGATCCTCCATCTGTTGAATAATTCCCGACGATTTGATTCGAGGAGTTTATCCACAACACATACAGATAGGAAGAACTCGTGTCAAGAGTGATTGTTGGCGACCTTCCGGTATCGGTTGAGTTAAGGTTATATTTCGACCAGCTGCCCGTGTACTTGGAGTAGTTCACATATCCAGAGCTGTTCACGTAGACCATGTGAATGTTCCCTGAGCGGATGACGGCCGAGGGTCCCTTGTTTGAGGATCCACTAGTGGTGGTGTCGATGCTGTCCACTGTCTGCCAGCTACCAGATTGGCATTTTCTTCCCTCCAAATATCCATCGGCATACCAGATGACGTACATGTCTGTGTCGCTCAGTGGAAGAACGATTGGATAGATGAATTCGTTTGACACATCCGAAGATCGCATAATCTCTGGGGTACCCCACTGGCTGATGTCCTCAGGGTTATCTGTGTATGTAACATTTATGTTGTATCCGCTTGTTGCGTTCTTCGTGGTTGCTGCAATCCAAACATATCCCGAAGAGTTGACAGTGACATATGCAACCTTATAGTTTTCATCTAACCCCGAGACTTCCACAGTCACGGGCGAATCCCAAGAAATCGTGTTTCCTGATATGGTTCCGTTCACTACTGACACGTTCTTCGATGTTGTATCATTATCAGCGACCGCGTATACCCCTGAGTTACTGGAGTTGTACCAAATAGAAGCGTACTGTGCATCTTCTATGGGGAAGTACTCCGGCGCATTCGTCCACGTCGTACCATCCGAGCTATACTCGTAGGAGATGTTGCCAAGCGTTCCGTTGTAGTAGAAACTCCAGTAATAAGTGCCATCGTAGAAGAGCTTCCTCTGGCTTGAGAAGGCGGTATTGGAAGAGGAGCTTGATGTTTCCTCTACCAGATATATGCTCCTCGTCCCGCCCCTTGTGGTCCAGTCTGTGGGCTCTCCTATCGTATCTCCCTCACCGCTCCAATCCGTCGTGACGAAAAGTATCCTTGACTCATTGAGGGGCCCAAGGCTTGCCAAAGTTGTGGAACACTCCATCTGGTAAGTATTCTTCCTCACTTCCACTGTAGCCCACTCCGAGAATGTCTCTCCGTCCCATTTGTAGAGGAAACTCGACTGTGGGAGAACCTCACCATAGATTCCTCTGATTTCAATCATATAGTCATAGCGCACACCGCTAAAATAGAAGCCGAACAAGTCCGATGAGTTCGTGTCTAGGTAGATTCTCGTAATGTCCTCTCCGGTCACCTTGCGAGGAATGCGAACAACCCCGCTTGGCGGAGCCACCTGAGGGGCTCCTCTCAGCCTCACTTGAGGTACGGCTGCCCCGCCAAGCATAGCGCCCTTAGTCTTCATGTAGAAATAGGCAAAAGAATCGTCCTTATCCGTAGAGTACTCTGTTATGTCCACATTCTTGTTCATCAAGTCATCATCAATTCCATCGAAACTTCTGTTTGTCCAGTCATAGAAAAAGCCATCTATCCTCTTTCCCGACGGTCTGCCGCCAATATAGGCCCTCGCCGGCTGACCCCTTATCGTAGCTTGAATTTCTTCGCCGTCCGGATGCCTCGCAGTTGCAGACACAAGCTCCAGTTCCACAAAATCCTGGAAAGCCACCGAAGATGTATCGACGCGAATGTATTCGGTGAAGGTCCTGCCGGCCTCTATGGAGAGCGGGAGGAAGTTGATCGGTTCAATTGAAATGTTTCCCGCCCTGGTGATGTTCAGCTTTTCAACAATCAAATCCCCACCAAGAGCTGTGAAATCGAGCCTCAAGAAGGATTCAGATCCCGTCCCAAGCAACTCGCTCACACCCGATTGAGTGATGACCAAAGATGTGAGTCTTGGCCCGAACTTCACAGACGTGAAGCACTCGTTTCCCTCGAAATCTGTGGAATATATGAGAGCGTCATAGTCAGTGTCTATTTCCATGGAAAATACGCTCACTTCCATCATAGATTCACTCAGTCCCACGGAAGGACTGCCCACTGTTTCCCAGGCTGACCAATTAAGTTCTGTTCCTCCGAAGACAGAGAACTTCGACCCGAGAACTTCCCTTCCTCCTCCGAAAACCTCTATCATGAAGTCGGCTCCTATGTCACGTACCCGATACCCGCTAGATGGGCTCCTGTCCTCGTCTACGAAGATATAGAATGCATCGACTCCTTCAGCGTCATCAAAAACCTTGGCTACAACCTCAACATAGAAGAATACGTGATTCCTATCATAAACCGTCGAATACCTCCATATGTTTATATTGTCGTTATAAACGACCTTGGCGTCACTGAATTTCCTAATCTCAGCCCAATCCTCGAATTTTGAGTCTATCCTGATCGGCGGAATATACTCCTCCGTCTCCAAAATCACGACAACTGCCGGGAGGATTAGAAGAAAGAAAACCACTAAGCTCAGACCCATTTTGACATCCCTTTGAAATATGACGCCAAACCGGTTCTTCTTCAGAGGAAGCTCTGTATGGCCGTTAGTGTAGCCTAGCCCGTTCACAAGGCCCCTTCCATTGACTTTTCCAGCTGTCGCTGTGAGAGCTCCTCCGTTTATGAGACCATTGCCGTTCACTAGTCCGTTTGCCCTTACCCTTGAGGATCTGCCGTTAACCAGACCACTTTCACCTGTCCTTCCAGACAACCTATCTTCTTTTTTGGAAGATCGATTGGAGAGAGAGGGCTTTCGATTCACGAGACCTCCTCCAAACTTTTGTAACTAGGAAGGAGACCTCCCCGCAACGAGAGAGCGATGAACACGACGCCTAATGCAAAGAGGAACAACCCAACCGCAAGGAATGTCATGTTCAACCAACCAAAAACATGAAAGGCTTCACCAATCAGGGGGATATTGTACATGTCGTGAGCAAATGAACCGAGAGATAGAACCGGGCCACCAAGAACAACCAGGACTATGCCAAGATAAAAGAGGATTCTGTCTCTCATCACCCTGGGTCTAGAGATCTCTGAGACCTGACCTGACGTCATGACAATCTTAATGCGTTCTATCATAGGGCATATTAAAAAGGTAACGCTACGATTATCAGGTGGAAGTGGGACCGCCCTTACTCACTTTCCCTTTCGTGCTTCCGTGAGCGTCCTCGTAACCTCGACCGATGCCCCTAGCCTTGCGATAGCACGCATGGGCTTCCTTTCTCCTTCCGAGGGATTCCAGAACCTTCCCCTTCTGGAACCAGGCGTCGGCGAACTCTCTATTTATGGCGAGAGCGGATTCAAAAAAACTGAGAGCTTTTTCCTTCTGCCCAAGCTTTACTAGAAGCCCTCCCTTCTCCGTCCAATAAACTTCTGAGTCACCGTTCAGCCCAATAGCTATGTCCAAACAGCGAGCCGCCTCTTTGTAGTTCTTCGTTTTGTCGAGTAGCAATGCCTTCTGGAACCACAACAGGTCGTTCTTGGCCTCGAAACGAAGTGCCTCATCAAGGACACCTAGTGCGCCTGCCAGATTCCCTCCTTTCTCAAGAACGTAGCCCTTCACGGAGATGTTCTTCGAGTTGACACTCACAGCATCATCGGCAGCCTTGACCGCCTCTTCGAATCGCCCCAAATCCGCAAGTAATCTGGCCTTTAGTACCAACGCTTCCTCAGACCTGTCGGCCCGTATAAGACGTTCACATACCTCAAGAGCCTCCTCCTTCCGATCAAGCATCTCCAGCGCTGTCGCCATTGAGAGAAGAAGATCTTGGGATTCAGCTTCGCCCTCGATGGCTTTTCTGCAAGTGTCCACGGCCTCTTCGAACATTCCTAAGTCGACAAGTGCCCTCGCCTTCCACTCGTAGGCCTCTCTGTCTTCCCTTTTCTCCAGAAGTGCATCGAAACATCCAACGGACTCTTCGTATCTTCCAAGTTCGTGAAGAAGCTTCCCTTTCTCCAGTTGGGCATGTCGTACATGTTGTTCCGCCGCGATAGCAAGACTGAGGCACCTAAGAGCTTCAGAGAAACAGAAATCACCTTCATCATAGTTTCCCATTCTGACCATGACTTTCCCTCTGAGAATCCAGGCTTCATCGAAGGTGGGATTGAGGATGAGCGAGTTGTTCAGCGCGTCCCTAGCCTCCTCAAGGCGATTCATATCGGCTAGAACTTCAGCCTTGGCAAGCCAGGCGTGGTCGTAGTTGGGATTCAGCTCCAGGGATTGATCAATTAGCTCGAGGCCTTCCTCCAGCCTACCCATCTTTGCCACAGAGTATCCCTTTGCGTAAAGAGCGTAGTCAAAATCTGGTTTTATTTTCAGCGACTTATCGTGGTAGTCCAGGCTCTCTTCATATTTCCTCATCTTGTTCAACGCGTTTCCTATGTTGTTCCAAGCAATTTCATAGTCGGGATTGACTCGGATAGCCTCAAAGAAATATGGTATGGACTCCTCATATTTTCCCAGATTGTAGTAGGCATTGCCTATGTTGTTCCAGAGGACCTCGTCGTCTCTGTCCATTTCAAGGGCCCTCTCATAGCATTCAACCGCTGTTTCAAGCTCGTCCATCCCGTGGTAGGTGTAACCCTTGTTGTACCAGGCATGCTTATAATCTGGCCTAATCTTGAGCGCCTCATCATAGCACTTTATGGCCTCATCAAAAATACCGAGCATAAAGAAAGTGAATCCTTTATTATTCCAGGCCTCGGCATTTGAAGAGTTGATTTCAAGGGCCTTGTCGTAGCAGTCTATTGCCTCTTCGTACCTCTCAAGCGCATATAGAGCGTTTCCCATCCCATTCCATGCATCACCATACTCAGGGTCTATCTCAACCGCGACCTCGTAGGCCTCTTTGGCACTTTCGAATCGCCCCACGTCCTCAAGGAGTATAGCCTTGCGATACCACGCTGTCTTGTCACTCGGATCCTCCTTGACGATTTGATTGTAGACGTCTACCGCCCGCCTAACTTTTCCCGCCTGAGCAAGGGCTAGTGCCTTGTCGTATCTCGCGATTCTATAGTCGGGATTGATTGATAGAGCCTTGTCATAGCACTTAACTGCTTCCTCAAACGCGTTCAGATATGAATACGCATTTCCCATGTTGTACCACGCGATTTCATAGTTCGGATGGACAGACAGTGCCTTTTCATAGCATTCAATCGCCGCCTCGTGCTTCCCTAAAGAATCCAATGCCACGCCCTTATTGTTAAAGACGACTTCATCCTCGAAACCCAGCTCAATCGCCTTGTCATAATGGGCTACGGCCTCTCGATACTTCCTCTCATCGCAGAAAATGTTGCCTCGAAGAAATTCCTCCTCTGCCTTGCGTAGGTTAGTGGCTCTAGCCTCTGTGGTCATCAAGAGATTGAACATCGAAGTGGCGGGTAGCCGCATCACTAACTCAAGAGATGGCGCCGTTATTAAATGTTCTCTCAAAATTTTGGGATTGTGCGCACGAGCGACATCATTCCCGTTCTCTAATACTCTGAAGTCCTCCCCTTCATTCGGAAATCCAAAGCTTCCAGATGGGGATTTTGAACCACAAGGACTATTGGTTGCACATATCTGGCTCCGCAAAAAGAAGTTGGTCATTTTTAAATAGTCGGTAGCTGATTAACAACTTCCGAACGAGTCCAAGGAGAGAGAGATTTGTCTGCACGTCATACGAACAGCGTAGAAGACTTCACAAAATCGAAAAGCATGGAGCTGCCTAGGAAAGTCGTTATCGGACATAACGCAGTCCTCGATGTCGGGAAAGTATGCGCTGAATTGAAGATGGGGAAGAAGGCCTTGATTGTTTGTGATTCCACCACCAAGGAGATCGCCGGTGATAAGGTCGCGGATATCCTTCAGGAGCTCGATTTCTCAGTTGAGCATGAAGTGATTGAAGATTCCACCGCAGGGATAGTCGAATCGGCAGCGAGTAGTTTGAAAGATGGTGGCTTCGATTTCGTCCTGGGTGTGGGTGGCGGCAGGCCCATTGATGTGGCAAAATGCTCCTCTGACAAGGTAGGTCTACCATTCCTGAGCGTTCCTACAGCTGCCTCACACGACGGAATCGTTTCGTCAAGAGGCTCGATCAATAGCGAGAACGGAAGGGTGTCCATTGCTGCTTGCACCCCGATTGCAGTTGTCATGGATACTGCAATTCTGGCCCAGTCACCTTACAAGCTCTTGGCGGCTGGGTGTGGAGACATCATTTCCAACTCCACGGCGGTAAAAGATTGGATACTTGCTAGGAAGCTAAAGAATGAGTATTTCAGCAGCTACGCTGCCTCTCTCTCCAGGATGACCGCCAGTTTGCTCATAGAGAATGCAGGTTCAATCAAACCCGGATTGGAAGAGTCCGCCTGGTTTGTTGCCAAGGCGCTGGTCTCATCCGGTGTTGCAATGAGCATAGCGGGGAGCTCTCGTCCCGCAAGCGGGTCAGAACACAAATTCTCCCATGCCCTCGATATGATAGCGGAGAAGCCTGGATTGCATGGTGAACAGTGCGGCATGGGAACAATCATGATGATGTACCTTCATGGTGGGGATTGGGAAAGGATTCGAGACGCGCTGCTTGCAATTGGCGCGCCTACTACCGCCCGGAGTCTCGGAGTCACTGACGATGAGATAATAGAGGCGTTGGTTCACGCCCACGAGATCAACAAGGAGAGATATACGATCCTCGGTGATGAGGGATTGACCCATGAGGCCGCAGAGCATCTGGCCTCAATCACGAAAGTGATCTAAAAGGGTGAGAATAATGGTCCTAGTCACTCTCATCGGTGAAAAGCAGGTTAAAGAGGGAAATGAATTCGTTTATAGTGGGCCCCTCTCGGAGTGCAAGGATTGCAGGCTCAAGGGAGTCTGCTTCAATCTTGAAGAGGGGAAGAAGTACCGAATCAGTTCTGTCAGAAGGCTGCACCACAACTGTAGGGTTCATGAGGAAGGCGTGCGAGTCGTTGAAGTGGAGGAAGTCCCGGTTGATGTCACTGTCAATGTCAAATCTGCCTTCGAGGGATCTACCATCACCCTCGAATTTCCGGACTGCAAGGAAATAGGTTGTGAGCACTATCGTCTCTGCCACCCCCTCGGTTTGAAGAACGGTCAAAAAGCAACCATTATAGAGGTTGAGGAAAAAGTTGACTGTCCTCTGAAGCATCCGCTTAAGAAAGTCAAACTGACCTGAAAAGCCTCACTCGAACAATCTCTCCCTTCTCGATGAGCTCGGTAGCTCTAGGAATTTCTATGTAACCATCAGCATCAGCGAGGCTGGTTATCGCTCCAGACTCTTTGTACACTGGTATGGCCTCCCCCCCTTCTACTTTGACAGTGAGCAATTGGAGCCTCCCAAGGGAGGAGACAACTCTTCTAGAAATCGGGGCATCCACGTAGCGTTCTGCCTCAGGCGGAATCCTCGCCATCCTCCGAAGGACTGGAGCAAGGAGCGCATATGCATTTGTCAAGCAGGATGCTGGATAGCCAGGCATCCCGACAACGAGTTTATCTTCCACGTTTGCGCAAAGGGTGGGTTTTCCCGGTTTCACCTGTAATCCGTGGAATAGAACTTCTCCCCCTCTTTCGAGAATGTCTACCAGAATATCTGTCTCACCAACAGAACTCCCGCCAGAAAAGACAACCATGTCCTCAGCAAGTGCCTCCTGAAGTGCCTTCTCCAGCGCTTCCGATTCATCCGGGACAATCTGCCAGAGCTTTGGTGAGCACCCGCTCAGGAGAGCGACCTGAGCGAGGGTGTAGCTGTTGATGTCATAGACCTGTCCCTCTCGCAATCTTGCGCCGAGTGAGGCAACCTCGGCTCCTGTTGGGATTATCGCGATTCTTGGCCGCTCATAAACGTCGACCTCCTCGATTCCGAGGGCTGCGATCACGCCGATGTTTGATGGATCGAGGTAGGATCCCGGCCTCAGAACCTTCTCACCGGTTTTGATGTCTTCGCCCATCCTGGAGACATCCTGACCCGGATGAACTGGTATGAATACTCTGACGGTATTATCTGCAACTTCAGTATTCTCGACCTTGACCACAGCATCCGCTCCGCCAGGAAGCTTCGCTCCCGTTGCGATTTCAATGCATTCCCCCTTTTCCACAACAGACTTGGAGGGTTTCCCAGCAAGAGATTTCCCCACAATACGAAGCTCCGCCGGTTCGAACTTCCCGGCACTGAAGGTGTCCTCCGCTCGGACCGCAAACCCATCCATAGCTGATCTGTCAAAAGGCGGAACATCCATCTCAGAGACAATCCCTTGAGCAAGGACCCTCCCACCGACGTTTCGTGTGGAAAGCCTTTCCTTCCTTTCTATTGGGCGCACCCCTTCCAGCATGATTCTCTTGGCATCCTCAAAGGATAACAGTTTTCTGAATGGTCGCATCATTTCTCAAGCTCTCCCACGATGTGCGACAGCTCAGGCAGAATGAGTTTCTCCATTGCAAGTCTCACGGCTCCCTCCGAGCCTGGAAGACAAAATACGACCCTCGGGCCGATGGTGCCTGCAACCGCCCTGCTCATTAGAGCGGCAGAGCCGATCTCTTCATAGCTAAGATACCTGAAAAGCTCACCAAACCCGCTCAGTTTTCTTTTCAAGAGAGGCTCAATGGTATCAACGGTGATGTCCCTCTTGGATACTCCAGTCCCACCGCTGATTACGATAACCTGAGAGGTCTTCTTTACTGCTTCAAGAGCTTCAGTGAGGTCCGCTGAATCGTTCTGAACGATTCGGTAGGCGCTCACTTCGTGACCCGCGTTTTTGAGAAGCTCGACTATCAGGTTGCCTGATTTGTCTGTCTGAGTTTCCCTTGTGTCACTAGTAACTATGACGGCGCACCTGACCCACGCGGGTCCCTTCTTCCTGTGCTCCTCCAGGCCCACTATTTCACCTTGGAGATTACTCTTATGCCCTCAATTCTCGTATGAGGATATTGACCGCTCTCATCCTTTTCCATGTATTTCACCATGTCCCAGAGCGTAAGAAGTGCCACAGAGACGCCGACTAGAGACTCCATCTCGACTCCCGTCTTATAGTGAGCACTCACATGGCACTCACACCGCACTCTGTCCTCAAGAACCTCGAAATTGACCGTCACCTGTGTCAAAGGAATCGGATGACAGAACGGGATGAGATTCGGTGTACTCTTGACTGCTTGAATTGCGGCGACCTCGCTGGTCTTTAGGGGGTCCCCCTTTCTCGTCTGCCCCCCACGAATCGTATCGAGTGCGGCTTCTCCGAGGAGTACAAAACCTTCAGAAACTGCCTCCCGGCTCGTGTCTTCCTTCCCCTGGATATCCACCATCTCGACCATCTAAACCTCCTTCTTCCACAAGGGAACGACTTTCTTCAGTTCGTCAATCATCCACTTTGCGGCAGCGAAGCCAGCAGATCTGTGGGCAGAAGAAACGGCTATGAAAGTAATGTTTTCACCAACAGCGAGTTTGCCAACCCTATGAACAATGGATACGTCCTCTACCTCGAACCGTCTCTTGGCGCCTTTCGCCACTTCTTTGAGTTTTTCCAGAGCCATCCCTTCATACGCTTCTACCTCAAGCCCTGAGGAGACACCGGAGTCCTTCCTTACCACTCCAAGAAAGCTAACTATAGCCCCGGCCTGTGGGACCTTCATTGCATCCATTATCTCCTCAGGAGAGAAGTCTTCCTCTTGAATGGATATCAACTAACCACCGCTGATGGGGGGGAGAATCCCGACCTCGTCACCATCGCTGAGCTTCTTAGTTAGACTAGCATACTCCTTATTGACTGAGTATATCATCGTCTCCTTTAGCCTTTCCAGCTTTGGATATCTGCTCAAGAGTTCGGTCACAACGTCTCCAACGGTCCATCCGTCTTTTACATCCATGACGAGGTCTTTCTCACCGATGACCTCGCGGAAACTTGCAAAGAGCTTCAGATGGACTCTCACTGGACCACCCAATAAGGTTTTCTATTCCTAATCGCGGTTTCGAAGAGAGCAAGAAGATGGCTATCTGAAGCCCCCGCCCGAAGAGGTGAGAGGAAGTCGATCATCCCCTCTTGTGTCATGAGACAGGGCTTCAACATTCCATCTGAAGTAACCCTGATGCGGGTGCAGTTCATACAGAAACTCCCCCTTCCCAAGGACCTCACAAACTCCACTCTGACGGTAGAGCCATTGAAAGGAAGTACGTATCTCTTCCTATCGTGAAGCTCGTTTCTCTCTACCCGCACAGCTCGAGCCGCAAAAGAATTCTCAATGTAGGCGAGAGGACAGAAGAACCTTCTAAGTTCGTTCCCGCCATTCCCATTCATAGGGTTGAGCTCGATAAGTTGAAGAATCGCCTTTCTCGAGGCTGCAAAGTCCAGAAGATGTGGTAAATGCGAGTCGTTCAACCCACCTAGCACAACAGTGTTTATCTTGAGAGGTGTAAGACCGACCCGAAGCGCCTCATCTACCCCCCTAATGACGCTCCGAACATCATCGGTCCCAGTGATCTTCTCATACAGCACCTTATCCAAGGTATCCAAACTCACATTTATCCTACTCAGACCCGCCGCTCTCAAATCACTGGCACAGGAGGCTAGAAGCACACCGTTCGTCGTCATAGAAACCTCGTCGAACACCTCTGAGGCCATAGATATCACCTCGATAATGTCCTTCCTCAGCAAGGGCTCCCCGCCCGTGATTTTTATCTTCCGAACGCCTGCGGCGTGCGCGATCCCGAGGAGCCTATGAATGTCAGTCACCATCATCTCTCGCTGTGACGACACTTGACCTTCATGATGGCAATAAAAGCACTCTTGGTCACACTTCGTCGTGACCGACAATCTGAGGCTCGTGACGCGTCTCCCATACTTGTCGCGCATCGTGATTCAGATACCCATCCAGACAATAAACCTTTCGTAATCAGGGGACCCCTTCACTTCTAGTGGAACCCTGATTCTGCTCCATACAACAATCTTTTTTTATTGCACACCGATTCTCTCTCCCAGATGACCAAAATCCTTCAGGAATTCAGACTCGAGTTATCCTCCCTTTTCCTTATCTTAGGAATCTTCCTGGTAATCGTTGTCATTACAGGCAACTTCTTTCAGGACTCCAGCCCAGAGCTTCTCAAGCGGGTACATCACGACATTGGGGGCTGGATTATCTGGCTAGATGTCATAGGACCCATCATGCTCATTATTGCCGTTTATTACGTTGGCACGACATTGAAAATGATGAGAGAGTTCGAGAAGCTGATACGAACGAGGAGTAAGGCAACATTCATTAGAAACCAGGATAGAATCGAGGAGCTTGCTTTTAACCTCACCGACAGCCACAGAGAGAGGTTACAGGAGAAAAAAGAAGAATTCAAGATTAGGACGTAATCCCATTTGTGTTTCGGGCAGGAATTTGCGATGTGAACCCGGCGGGCCTCTAACGAAACCTTTGCGATTTCCCGATCTGTGAGAGGACTCTGCCCTCATTTGTTGACATCGGCCAGCTAAGAGCACTTCCAAGCTACTTCTACAGCAGACAACACGGGCTACTCTAGCTCCCATCGTTCTCCACAGGAAATGAAGGGGTTTCCCACATGCTAGACAAGTTACCCTCATGGCAGAGCACTCTGAGAGTCTATCGGAAACCCTCTCTCCTCGGTTGATCGTATTAAGAAACATCGAGGGGCCTACAAGAGCT
>JBHIFI010000038.1:0-14504 GCA_046761005.1 Thermoplasmata archaeon | reverse complement strand
AACAAGGTTAACTTCCCGTCCTCGGCAGCTTCCAACCCATATTGATTTCTCGTGACGCCCGGGCGGGATTGCTCGGTGTCCCAATCTCTGTACTCATACCCTCCGTTCACGAATACTATTAAAGACCGTCAGTCTGTTGCAGTCATAGAATGACCGAGGAGGACTTGAAGAAGGAGATCAGGCAACTTTCTGAGAAAATGGAGAGGTTGGAGAGAACAATCAAGGAGATCTCCACTCCCTATTCCAAGGTGCTGGACTATCTTGAGAGGTTTCAGGAGATATCGAGAGGCTACTTCAAGCTCCTTGAGATGTATGAGAGGTATGGCGCTGTCTCTCCGGAGGTTCTCCTGCCTGGGTTGAAGGATCCCATTTCAATTGAGGTAATCAAGATACTCTTCGACGCCAAGGAGAGGAATATCTCCGAGATAACTAGGGAGCTGAAGAAGAGGAGAGGAACTGCATCCAGGAGGATTGTCAGAGAGAGACTCCAGGTACTTGAGGAAAAGGGAGCGATTGAGTGTGTGAGCATGGGCAAGAGCAAGAAATTCAACATCTCGAAGGAATTGCTCAACAAATGGTCACAACTGCTCGCTTTGCCTAAATATAAGGGTCATTCATACGAAGAAAAGAGGTGATACATACGCCGGAAAAAGATACAGAAGAAGTGAAGGAGATACTGGAGGTCGTCTCAGAGAAAATCCCCGCGCTGCTGAACAGCCTGACTGATGTCCTGTACGGAAAAAATCAGGCAGCCAAGTACGCCCAGGCCGTAGCTGGCTTCTATAAAGCGCTGAAGGACGGTGGAATGACGGATGAACAGGCCTTCAAGCTGACAGAAACATACATGTCCAATCTAAACTTGCCTGGGATGATTAGCGATGCTATCAGCGGAAAGAAAAAGAAGGTGGAGCTCCACGTTGGCGGCGATGATGACATCGGAAGGGAAATCGAAGCAGCAATCAAGGAGAAAATCAAGAAGAAATTTGGAGAAGAATGAGGCGATACTTGCCGTAGCTGTCAACATCCCTGTGCTCCTAATCAGGTTCTCCTTTCAGCTTCTACGCTTCGAGTCAAAGAGAAAATCGGCTGTGAGAATCTTCAGAAAGGAGCTCCGGTCTCAAGAGATAAGAAAGGAGCACACTGATCTGCTCACGAGAAAATACGGATCTGCGGGCAGCCTGAGGAATCTCATCAAGAGCTTCCCCGGTGGATCTATCTTTGATTTCGCCAGACGAGACTAGATGGACTCGGCCTCACCCACATCCACAACCTCTTCGATATCAGTGGGGCGGGCGAAGGCCTCCTCTGCCTTCCTTTTTTCCTCCATTTTCTCAAGGACGATTTTCCTTCCCCGTAGTGCCTCGACAAAACCTTCGTTCATCTCAAGTGCTTTGTCAAAAGATGCAAGAGCCTCATCGAGGCGGTCCATTGACAGAAGGATCTGGCCCCTGTTGTTCCACATTTCCGCTGTTGATGCAATCTCCATCGCCTCATCGATCCATTTCAATGCTTTGAGTTCTTTTCCGAGTAGATACAGTGCAATCGCCTTATTCCCCAGGGCCTCAGGATATCCTGGCCTTGCACTCAAAGCCCTCTCGAAGCATTCGAGTGCATCATCATAGTGACTGAGATGAAGAAGTGCCACGCCCTTGTTGTTATATGCCTCAGAGTAGTTCTTCCGGAGATTAGTCGCCCGATCGAAGCAGGGTAGGGAGTTCCCATAGTTTCCCAAACGCACCATGATTTCGCCCTTCATATTCCAAAGTTCTGGAATCTCATCATCAATTTCCATGGCCTCATCCAAGTACTGAACAGCAAGACCCGCCCGGCCCGCGGGAATGCTAGCAAAGGCCTTCAGAAGCCACGGAACCGGACTCTTCTGCTTCTTGATTAGCGAATCTGCTGCGTCCTCGGCCTCCCTCAACCTCCCTGCATTGAGGAGTACGAGGGTTCTTCCCAGGAGCACTTCCACACTGTCCTCAATCCCGACTGCTTCTTTGGAGTACTTCATCGCATCTTCTCCTTTTCCCATGATATCAAGAAGGAGAGACTTTGCAGTGAGAGAGAGGGCGGATTCTGGACATGATTCTATGCATTTGTTGATCTCGTCCAACGCCCGCTTCGCTTCTCCCCTTGAGGCCAGCAGTAGAGCACTTCTGAAGCGAGAAAGGCCATCCGTTCGTGCCACCTCCTCTACCGCATCCTCTCGCCCTTTCCCCAAACGTATGAGCTCAAATAGCCTCGCCCTCAGATACCGGTTCTTCCCTCGCGTGGATAGACCATAAAGCTTGCAATAGTGCTTCAGAGTGGGTCTATCCGCATCTATGACTTCATCCATCGTTGGCAGTGTCATTTACTCTTCTCCTTACACTCACTAGATACCTTACATTCTGCACATCCCTCATCCTTTTCATCGTACCCTCCAAAGCACGGATATCCCCTCTTCCTGACGCCTGACTTCATCTTCTCAAGTGCCTTCTTCCCCTCAGTAAGATCTGGGTCGAGTGAGAGAGCCTCCTCAAAGCATTTCTTCGCGTTGGTATCCTCCCGCAAATTCATGTGTGAAATTCCCTTCTGATACCATATTTTCGGATTGTCCTTCACATCCTGAAGTACTCTATCAAATGCTTTGATAGCCTCCGTATCATCCCCGATGAATTGAAGGAGAACGGCCCTGTTTATCCAAGCATCCAGAAAATCTTGATCGAACTCCAGTGCCCTATCATAGAGCTTCAAAGCCTCCTTCTCTTTCCCGAGCTTCCTCAGGGCGGCCCCCTTGTTATTGAGGGCCTGAATATTGGACGAGTCCAGCTCGAGAACGCGATCATAGCACCCTATAGCTTCCTCATATTTACCGAGGGAATGGAGGGCAATTCCCTTGTTATTCCAGGCCTCAGTGAATTTCTTGTTGAGGCTTATCGCCCTGTCATAGCATTGAATCTCTTCCTCTGTTCTGATCATTTTTGAGAGGGTGTTGCCAAGCGCGAGCCAGAGTTCGGGATCACCCACATTATACTCCGCTGCCTTCTTTGCACACTCAAGAGCTTCCTCCGGTTCTCCGAGTGATTCGTAAATTCTGGATTTCAGGGACCAGGCCTGATCGTAGTTGGGCTTCAGTTGAAGAGCTTCCTCAAGATATTGGAGGGCTTTCTTGTAACTGTTGATGGAATAATGCTCCTTTGCCAGCTTCATCAATCCCTCCAGCCTGTCTATGCTGGGAAGAAATCTCGCCCCCTCCTTCTCAATGAATTTCTTCCTCGATCTATCCTCAACAGATTCAGCAAGATCATACTGTTTGAGAAGTGAGACGAATCCCTGGGCGTCGAACATTTTTATTTCGAATTCATCTCCGTAAGTTCTGGCATCCTCGCTGAATCCAGAAGGTGTTATGAATATGCCCACTGCCTCCTTGCTCATAGCGACTATTCTCTGAATATCCTCAGGCTCTGCCCTGCCCTTCTTGAAGGCCATGACGAGTGAAACGGGGTCCTTCCCCTCAGGCCTCAACTCGCCCCTTATTCTTGTTTCCCCCCCGCCAGACTCGATTTCCTCAATCTGAACATTCATATGATCCGCTAGCTCACGACAGAGACTCTGAAACTCCTCATCTTCCATTTCGTTGACGGCATTCAGAATCTCCTTCGCGACCCTTCCCTCCTTTCCCAACATCATTTCACCTTCCCCATCTCAACATAGCATCTCTTTTTCAGCCTCCTTGCCCTCTCATGATTCTTGTCCATTGAAAGGGCTATGTCAAAGCATTTGAGGGCATCGCCATACTCTCCTACTCTCAGATAAACCGCTCCCTTGCTTGTGAGGGCACCGGCGCTACTGGCAATAGCTGACAGCTCCACTTCAAGTCTCTCAAGCATTCCCTTCGAGTCCGCCGTGTCCAATAGTATATCACCGAGCAGTGTCCAGCCACTCTCCTCATCGGGATTCTCCTTGATAGCCTTAACGATGGTATCCGCCGCCCTTTCAAAATCACCTAACTCCCTTTGAATTCTCGCCTCATGAAGAAATGATTGGTAGTCCTCTGTGTTCTCCGATCGAAGGTGATCTCTCATCTCAAGTGCTTTCGCATGGTTTGGATATATCTGCAGAAAATCATCCAACCACTCAAGCGCCCTGGCCTTTTGGCCCATCCCATCAAGAGCCTTTGCTTTTCCCAGCCAAGCATCTGCCCTCTTTGCATTCATCTCAAGAACCTTCTCGAAGCACTTCTTTGCCTCCCTGTAGTTCTTCTGGCGCAGAAGTATTTCGCCCTTTCCTATCCAGGGATCGGGATAATTCCACTTTAGAGATATGGCTCTGTTATAGAATTGAATTGCAGCTCCCCACCTCCCTCTCTTGTCCATGAGATGCCCTCTCGCCCACCAGACCTTTTCGTTGAGAGATGTGAGTTTTGCCACAGTATTCAAGCATTTCTCAGCTCTATCCAGGTCACCTAAATGAAGGAGAGAGAATACCATACCCAGATTAGCGTCAAAGTTCTCAGGATCCCTCTCCAGAACGATGTCGTAGCAGAGGATTGCTGCCTCGTGGTTCTCATCTTCCGCGAGGATCTTGGCCCTCTCCACGAGATAGTTGGTATTTTCAGGATCCATATCAAGAACGATCTTATAGCATTCAACCGCATCGAGAGGCTTCCCGATTTCAAGGAGAATATTTGCCTTTTCCATCCACGCTTCTATCTTTCCCTCATCAATTGAAATGACCCTGTCATATGCTTCTATAGCTTCTCTGGTTCTTCCGAGGGCTTGCAGTACCTCTCCCATGTTGAACCATGCTTCCTCATTCTCTGGGTTCATTTCAACACGAGAATCGTAGTAGGCAAGCGCTCTCTCATAATCGCCTTCCTCCAGATGAACCCTTGCTATTTCCATCGCTTCCTCCGCACCTTCCCCCCGCACACTTCCCTCGAGCTCTTTCAATGCCAGATCGCCTTCAATCCTGTCCTTTATGCTCTGCGCGATCTTCTCGCTTATTCCCCTGACCCTCACGAGGTCTTCCAGCGTGGTTTTCCTGAGTCCCTTCAGTGAGTCGATTCCATGAGCGAATATCATCTCTGCCTTGCTCTCCCCGATTCCCTCGATTTGAAGAAGGAAGTCCATAAGCTCCTCCCGGCCCCTTTCTCCATCCTCCGCGGGTTCGTCGGCAATCGGCTTGGCCTCTACGATTTCGATCGGCTCAAGCGGTTCGCTCTCGAGTTGGGGATCCTCTCTTGTCCCAATCATCTCTTGAATAGTCTCAGAGACTTGTGTAGCCTCTCTCTTGCTTCCGAGCCTGAGGAGGACATCCATCTTTTCTCTCCATGCGGGAATGAATGCTCTGTCGCGCACAATTGCCTCGTCAAAGCTGTCCAAAGCATCTTCCAGTCTAGACATGTCCGCAAGAAGTCTGCCTCTGGTCGTCCAGATCCGCGGGTCATTCTCCCTGAGTTTGACGGCTCTGTTGAGGCATTTGAGGGATTCCGATGGCTTTTCACTTCTGTGCAGTAGAATTCCCTTGGCGGCCCAGAGCTCAGCATCCTTTCTCAGTTCCTTGAGTGCAGCATCGATGTACTCCATGGCTTCCTCGTCTTCCTCGGACTCAAGATACACAAGGCCAAGGTTCCTTTTAGCGATGATATCCGATTTCAGAAGGAGATAGGCTTTACTCGCGGTCTCCAGATGCTCATTTCTTCTCGTCGTCGCCCATTCTCCAAGGCCCCCAAGGCCCTTCGCTAGGAGAAAATGAAGGTTACCGATCCTGATGAGAGTTTCATCTCGGTGCTTCTTCATCTTCGCTATGTCCAAGCGCAGGATTTGAGATAGGACCTCTCGTTCCTCACTGCTCAGGAAAGGATACCTCCTAAGACTGCAAACATCATCAGATATTCCCATCTCCTTGAGGAGAGACCCATATGCCTTCAGCTTCTCCTCATCCGAAAACGTGTTGTCCAAGATGGACTGAGAAAAGGATTCGGTTCTCATGCTCTTGGGGGAAGAGAGGACAATGAGAAGGCTTCCGCTCTTCCTTATGTGGTCAGAGATTCCCTCTTTGGCGGGAAGAGCTGGAATGAAGGTTGCGGGAGACGACTCAAGAACCAATTCCCCGCAGGTAGCGCATATCGCATCTTGGGCTTCGCTACCACAGTATAGACATCTCACCCTTTGTCACCTTGCTCTATCAATGATAGAAGCGAATATCAACATAGTGATGTGATTATCACATTTGAATATGGAAAAGAGAGACGATTCCCATGTGCGAAAAAAGTTTAATGACCCCTCCCATTTACTTTCGGGGATTTCTTGAGAATTCGTGAGGCCATTTCCAATGATATGAAGCACATTCTTGAGAGGAGCATTGAGACCGTCTGGAGGGATATCCCCGAGAGCGAGAGGAAAGGCGTTGACTACGCGAAATGGAGAAGTATGTCTCTCCAGGTAATCGAACCCGTTCTAAAGGACAAAACCAATAAGATATACGTGGTAGAGGACGATAACGGCGATTTGGCTGGCTATATAGTCGTTGGTGAGACCAAGAACATGTTCTCTCCCACTGGCTACGGCTTTATCTATGACATCTTCGTCGAAGAGCGCTTTCGAAGAAGGGGAATCGCGTCCATGCTTCTGAAGACTGCGGAGGAATTCTGTGCCGAGAAGGGGCTGAAAATCGTCAAACTGGAAGTAGCTGCGAGCAACCCACTAGCCTTGAGATTGTACGAAAAGACAGGATTCACACCTGAAAGGCACTTCTTGGGAAAGAGAATCGAAGAATAGTGATCGGATTTCAAGCTTTTGATCCGTCGGCTGGCCCTCATCGCGAGGTTCTCTGGAAGTTAACCTTAAACAAGGTTAACCCGAAGCCAGCATCTCCACCCAGACGAGGAAAAAACTAAGTATTGAAAACCTCATGAAGAAGATACCGGAGGAAATCTGATGGAGGAAAGCCGAAGGTATGTGGGCAGAATGTTAGTCTGTGGCGCCGTCATTCTCGCTCTCTCTGCCATGATTCTCAATCCCATGATAATGAGCACGAAGGCAGCGATACCCGTTCCGCACAACGCGTACGGCCATGCACTCGACATGCAAGGCGTTATTTTCCCACCTGGTGAGTTGATAACGGCGTGGATTGATGGCGTGATGTATGGGTGGAACACGACTTTCAATGATATGATGGATCCCGACCCAACCAACAGGACAGGCAAGTACGACATCGACACTTCTGGGAATCAGGTAACCATTCCAAGCGATCCCGATACGCCCTGGATAAAAGAGGGCGGTAACCACGGCGTTGACGATATAATGTATGTCTGGGGGGATATGACTGATTTCGGTACTGCCCCAGGTTATCCACTGAGTGCGATATTTGAACAGAATGCGACTTGGCGAACCTTCGAGAGCGAATACATGAATCTGACCGTCGCACTTGTCCAGCCCCCGGCGCTGCCCAAGATAAACAACATCACTACGATGCCAGGGGACTTCGGAACTCAGTATCTATACATCTACGGCCCGCCCAGGACACCAATGAATGGTTTCTATCTGGAGAAGAATGACGGGCAAATCCACGGAGGGGCTCGCATTGACCTTTCCGGAGAGACTTCGGGAGCGGGCTACCTCTATGTCGACCTGGGTTCCCCGGACTATCTCAATGTCACTGGCGATGAGCTCAAGCTCGTGTGGGAGAGCCCTGGCGGTACGGGAGCACCATTCGCAGGAAGGGATGTTGTCGTGGACAGAATCGAGTTTAACGCGACCTCCGACGGAACGCACTACGGGGAGCCTGACAACACGATAATGCCAGATGCGATGGCGCCTTATTGGGGCTACGAAATCCATAGGTATCCGCTTCCGGGCTCGGACACGAATGACTGCGCTTATGATTTCGTAATGGACATAGAGACTGGCAGAGGCATGGAGCTGCCCCCGATTGCAGATGCAGGGGACAACAAAGTCGCATTCATGTGGGAGGTCGTTACCTTCAACGGAAGCGGCTCGTACGATCCCGATGGCTTCATCGTCGACTATCTCTGGGACTTCGATGACGGCTCAAATGCGAGCGGTGTGATTGCAGACCACATCTATCTCGAAGCGGGAGAATACTACGTGACGCTGACGGTCATCGATGATGACGGATTGACAGATATAGACACCATCGTGGTCATCGTCCTTGATCCCCGCCCGGATCCTCCAAATCTGTTGGGCGCGATTTTGGCGGGAAGCAACCTCGAGGACATCGCGTTAGAATGGGAGCTTTCCTCTGATGATGGCTCAGGCTTCAACGACATCATCAACTACGCTGTCTATTGGAGCGATACGTACGATTCAAGCGGAGCGGGATATCAATTCCTCACGGAGCTACCGCCTGGAACGACCTCCCTTACACTAGCGGGATGGGGAGACGGTGATTGGAGCAACTACTTCTTCTACGTTCAGGCGAACGATACCGATGGCTATGTGAGCTGGAATGGGCAGACAGGAAAGTTCGTGAGATTGCTGGAAGCGGGAAAGCGAATCGCCTCCGTGCCGCTAATACAAGATGATGAAGCCCTCGAGACAGTTCTTCAAACCCTATCAGGAAGCTACAATCACGTGCGTTACTACAAATCATCCGATCAATCGCATCACTGGAAATCTTATTGGACGTTCAAGACATACCGAACGCTTTTCGAGATAAACCACAAGATGGGATTCTGGATTGAGATAACGAGGGACGATTATCTCGTGGTTGCGGGTCTCGTTCCTGAGGTTACTGAGATTGAGCTTGGTCATCAGTGGAACTTCGTGAGTTATCCCTGTTTCACACCCATGCAGGTGCAGGAGGCTTTGGCAGGTGTGAACTACAAGATGGTTGATGGCTACAGCGACACACCTCCCTTCCATCTGACCCATCTAACGGACACGGACATGATGGTTGCGGGCGAGGGCTATTGGGTATGGGTTGACCTACCGCAGACGTGGATTGTGTACAACTAGCGGGTGTTTGAACCGCCCGCCAACTTCTCTTTTTGGATGCCCGATGCTTCTGCATCGTAGCCGTGCGACTTTATCGCTATCCACTCTTTTCGGTGGTTGCACTTATATGCATACAACATGATGGCTTAGAGGATAGCTATGGAAACGAAAACAATTCCTCTGCCTCAGGAAATCAGGGGCCGTGGGCCGACCCTCGCGACCATGCATGAAATCGAGCGAATCTTGAGAGTCGCTGAGCCTCAATGGGATTAGACGATGCATGTCGACCAAAGTTGTTCATCATCAGGCTGTTCGCCAAGTAATAAGCGAACTCATCAGACTGGGTTTCGTGGTTGAGGGGTCAAAAGGCGTACTCTGGACACTAAACCTGTCTTCTAAGGCATGGAAGAGGAGTCGAGTCCCCAAGTTGTGAACACAGGAAGCCTATTGATCAACGAAATCTATGAATTATGCACTGTCCATGTGGTTTGGAACTCTACGTTTACCCAATATCCGTATCCCGCTTGAAGGACTTCCGAATCTTCCATCACCCTCAGGTAGAACGGCGATTGTAAGGAATCGAATCCCTCCACTCTTATTGCACCGATTGTTGCTTTCAGGTCTGAGACAGTGAAAGATGAATTGAAGGATGGAAATCCTATAAGATTCCATCCGGCTGATAGTTGAATGTCAGTTGTGACAGGAACTAGTCCTGCCACTGTTAAGTTGCTTTCCTTGGTTACATTGACCCATATTCCCATCGTGTGATTGATTGAAGGAAGGTCTCCCATGTATGGTTTGAATGTCATATACCATTTCCATGGATCACTATCATATGAGAGGTAAGACCAAGCCTTGTCATGTTTCGCTGTTTGCAGCGCGTATTCGATGCTCTCGTTTGATTGAATGAGAGGAATGGATACGAGATTCTCACCTTTCGAGAGTAAGCGAGTGAACTTTCCCGCCTGATTGGGAGAGCAGGAAGAGTTGTTGGCCATGTTTACAGCACATACGTAGTAGAAGTAATCGCTCGGATTTCCCTCTCCCGCTCCCATGTCGACATATTGAGAAGTTCCATTTGGAACGGAATCGTATATGGAATAGCCTCCATCTTCATTGTAGTGCGTGCTTCTATAGACATCGTATCTCACAACGGATTTGGAGCCCCTTCCGTCATCTGGTGAGAGATTCCATATCAATGTGACATTCTCGAAATTCGAACCGCTCAAGATGGCATCCATCAGAATGGGAGGACTTGGTGCGGTTGAGGAGATAACCTCAATGGAATTGCAAGCCATGTTGTTCGTCTCATTGAACTCCATGATGGTGTTATTCGGATCAGCGAATACGCATAACTCATGAATGCCTGGAGGACCAGCAGTCCATTGTATAGATGCAGTAGAACTGCTCAGGGAAGGTATCGTGCCCAAGTTCTGATCTCCGTCTATCTGCACTCCAGAAGAAGGACGACCGTCGTAGAATCTGGCCTTGACTCCCGAAGCATCCATACCTCCTATGTTGCGTATTGTTGCGGTGATGTTGACTGATGTGCCATTCAAAACAGGGCCTGAGGGATCGAAGCCGATGTCCCACTCGTAAAGGGTCAAGTCCGGAAGAGCGGGTGGCACTACCGTGGCATGGAGAAGGTCAGTTTCTCCATAACCGTAGCAGTAGCTTATGTGTGGGAAGTCCATCTGATCGAAAGTGAAGGATAACGCGTGCACACCCGTACCCACGGCTGGGTCTACGGTTTCATTGTACCACTGCCCTTCCGACTTCCAGATGTAAAGCAAATCACCCACGTTGGGCTTTACATAGGCTATCCCGGGATTTCCCTGTGAGTCCAGACCAAGAGAGAGCCATTCGAAAGCATTATCACCTCCAACTCGGGCGGTCTCAATGGACCATCCAGATTCATTCCGGGAACCGTAGCGAACCTCGTCATTGCTGTTTCCTGGAAGACTTGCGTGCCACGCAATGTGCGGCCTATCAAAGGAATCAAGAGCGAGTGAATTCTCGAATCCTGAGTCTCCTTCATCATCGACCAATTCCACAAGCCAGTCAGATCCGTTCCATTTCGCGTACATTACGTTTCCTTCGGTGGCATCGAAAAAGGACATGTGTGGCGTATCCAATGAATCAAGTACAAGATTGCTCTTTCTGGCTTCATTCGAATAACTTAGGTCGTGGAAGTTCCATGAGGCTCCGTCCCAGTGAGCATACCTGATGCGGCCGATGTCATCTTGGTAAACACCATACGTTATGTGAGGTCTTCCCTGGGAATCCAGGTCCAAAGAGCTATCGTACCCGACAACGCCGTTGCTGTCAAGAACCTCAATTTCCCATCCGCTTCCATTCCAATGCGCGTATCTGAGGTCATAGTTGTCGTTATCAAAATAGCTAGTGTGAGGATAGTCGGAACTATCGAGGGCGAGCGATGTCTCCCACCAAACTAGAACAGAAGAATCTACAACCTCGATGCTCCATGTGACTCCATTCCAATAGGCATACTTCAAGCCATCACCCGCGGGGTCTTCTCCTATATAGCTGATGTGAGGTCTTCCCAGAGAATCTATCTTTATGGAACTCCAATAGCCAACATATTTGCCTGTTGTGTCGACTGGCTCTATGCCCCAAGTGTGCCCTCCCATCGAGGTCTCTGTCATGAAAGGAAGGAAAAATGAGAAAAGAAACAAGAAAACGACTGAAAGGAGAAGCAAGGAACACCTCGAGAGATAGAATCGCAAGGAAACCTCCATCTTCTTTCCTCCATGCACAATATCCATCTGCGTCTATTAATGTCTTTCTTCTTGAGAGGGCTGTGAATAATTAGCGGGGAGGGTTCTTTGTGCGGATTTCTTTCAGGCGTTATAGGTCAGCAGATCGTATTCTACCGCAGGTTTTGGGAGGAGGATAATGTAGAGAAGTCCTCCGAAGTCCTCCCTTCACATGAATTGATGATAGCCAAGGATAGCTATCGCTGAGGGGAGGCTAATCCTGTGATGGAAGGAATCACAATCTGAAGCACTTGATACATCTCATCATGTCGGGTTTTCCAACCGCGATAGCCGCATTTGCGACGACGAGCATGCTCATACATATGAGTATCGCATGAGCTGTTGCCCATACAATACCGCGATGTCTGAATCTGCCTAGACCCAAGGATTCTCTCGTCACCGAGAATGTCTGCTCACTGTATGTCCTTGAATTCATGATATCGTGGAAGGAATCGCTGTCTGGATCCACCCAATATTCGTGAATCCATTCCTTCTTGTAGAATCTCTCGCAGAGCTTCTTCCTTCTTTCCATCTTCTCCTTCTCATTCTTTCCCTTGCAATTTCTTGGGTTGAGCCCTATGTATGGAATTGCTCCAAGGATGTCTATTATGTGTAGTCGATTGAGGTTTCCATCGTATCCGCTATCCCCAATCCATTTCTCCACTTCTATTGGATATCTGTCGTGGATGAGATCCACGAATGGTATCAGTGTCCTCGATTCCCCATATCCCGCTTTCGTGACGGATACGCATATAGGTAGACAGGTATCCACATCAAGAACGATGTGAACCTTGTACCCGTAGACAAAGATATCCCTGTAGGAATCATAGCCGAGAGATGCATCCCTGTCCCTGAACCATGCCTCTATGATGGATGCATCTATGGATAGTGTCCTTCCCTTTATTATTCCCTTGTCTATCATCTGAATGACTGTTAGGTTGAATATCTCCGTCATGCCCTCTATTCCGATTCTATTGATGAGCTTGTTGTATGTCGTTCTGTGAGGTGCTATGTACCTCATTCTTCCCTTTACTGTCCTCTTGAGTCCAAGAAAATATCGCCATTCCCTGTGCCTTCTGAGGAATCTCTCCAATTCAAGGAGGGAGTCCATTCCTCTTATGTACATGAGTAGAAGTGCCCTTATCAGGCTACTTGTCAGGAATCCCCTCCTTCCCTTCTTTCCATTGTCCCTCTCATCTATGTAGGACAGGTCTATCTCTTGTAGTGCCCTCTTTACTGTATATCCGTCCCTTCGAATAGGCTTAGCCTTTTTATCCTTCCTCTTCCTTTTACTTTTGGACCTCCTACGAGGTCCCCCATCCCTTCGTTTGACCATTGTTGGTCACCAACGACCATAGAAGGGATGGGTCCTCAAAATTATTTCTCAAAACAGAAGTCAGAGGCTATTTTTCACAGCCCTCATCCACCATGTAAGGTGGATTGCTCCCAGACTCTACTCTCACAACAACTATGTCCTTGTCTCTCAGTGTTTTCCTTTTGAAGCTAACAGACGGAATCGGAACGATGTTGTTGTTGACAGATTCCAGTATCCTATCTTCTAGCCCTTCATCATCTATACCGATAATTCCCCCATTGTCGTCGACTCCCATCAATACCACTCCGCCCTTTGTATTGGCAAACGCGGATATTGTCTCATGGAATTCCTTCGGTTTCCCTGCGGTGAAGATTGACTTGAACTCTACAAACTGGTCTTCACCTCGTCTTATGAGGCCTTCGACATCGGCAGCGGGAATGTCGACCTGAACACCCTTCTCGAGGGCCATATCCCGTGACCAGTAAGTGTTCCAATCAATCTTCTCAGAAGAATCTCGGTCAATCATATAGACAGAGACCTCGTCGGGATACGCATCCACTGGTATGACAATAGAACGCTTTTTCATTGGAAAGTCACCCTGAAAGACCTTCTGTCCCACTTTCACATAGTACTTCCCAAGGACCTTGCTCTTCTTCGCAAGTCTCGTTTCCACATCCACTTCGAATTGGCCTGAGCCTATGACAAGGCTTCTTAGACGGGCTTTGAAACTAGGGAATACAATCCCGATCGGTGTCTGTAGACTGTAGCGATATTCATCTGCTCGGGTAAACACCAACCAATCATTCTCGGCGTGTGCCAGACTTGGATAAATGGGTTCCTCTAATGAGAGCAAGGGTCCACTTACGTGGGTTCTACCTTGCTGGGAGGCATTGGACCAAAAGAATTCGCATGACCAACCTAAGCCAAGTGGAGACCTAGATGAGTTAAGGTCTTCACGGTGCATGTCGAAGGGTTCTATCTCAATGTCTCTATCCGCAAGACAGATGTGCCCTTTACCATAGAGGTTCTTCAGATGATTCTTTGCCACATCCAATGAGGCCTTCTCACGTATGAGAGAGCAGTTCTTGTATTCCTTCTTCGATTCTCTATGAGACTTCAGAAAACCCTGATCTCCGAACAATATCTCCAATTTGCTTATGAAGCGGTCTTTGTCTTCATGAACAAGGGAGTACGAAAGGAGAGCTCCCCGATATTGATCCTCTCGATTCTTGAGTGATGCAGTGAGTTGGTCTAACCATTGTCTGGCTTCTTCTTTCAAATTGAGACCCTCCTGTCCTAAGACTACCTCTGGAACACAGTCTAGGGATATTAATAGGATTGCGGTGAAATGAGACCTTTTCACGCACCACTCTTCGACCAACCAGTCCTCTTCTCGCGAAAATGTCTGGGTTCCCAATGAACTGAGACATTTCACCCGTCAGAATGGTGTTGTCTCCACTCCCATCTACC
>JBHIFI010000037.1:0-14768 GCA_046761005.1 Thermoplasmata archaeon | reverse complement strand
CTAAACAAAATTATCGTTGTATTCAAATACAAGAAAAGCAGATTAGAATGTCTCGGGTTAAGTCGATACCGCGTAAGTCTCCTGTCTGTCATTCATATGCGACCTACAGTATAGGGAGCATCAGTCAATCATGCTGCCCGAAAGGCTCAATTAGGGGGCATGTTCTGCGTTCTCTGCATGACCTCCAGGGGAGGGAGGGACGAAAGAGCAGGGAGTCGCCCTGGAAGTGAGGAGGGGAACCGCTCTCTCGCACCGCTGCCGCCGGAGATTCGACCCCTTCTGGTGGAATTCTGCGACGGGCTGAAAGAGGCCCTCGAGGAAAACCTGGTTGGTGTCTACCTTCTGGGATCCATTGTCTTTCCTGGTTTTGTACCAACAGGGGATATCGACTTCCACGTTGTCGTTCATCGTGAGCTTCAGCCCCGCGAACTCCAGAGGATTCGCGATCTCCACAAGACCCTAGCCCAAAGGTTCCCCCACGGAAAGCTCCTCGATGGCCTCTACCTCCCCCTCACGAAAGCCCAGGGAACGGATTGGCCCCGAGGCCTTGTCGGGGTGAGTGACGGAAAAGCTGCCCCCTCGGCCACCGACGAGGAATGGCCCCTTCACCGGGAACACATCCATCAAGGCGCATGCATCGTCCTATATGGACGGGATCCGCGGACCATCTATCCGTCTACATCCTGGTCGGAGATCGCGGTAGCCCTCGACGAGCAACTCGCCTACGTCAAACCCATCCTTCTCCAGTACCCGTTCTGGTGTGTTCTAAACCTCTGCCGTCTCATCTATACATGGGAAACGCGGAACGTGGCCACGTCGAAAGTCGAAGCGGCCGACTGGGCACTCGTGACGCTGCCCGCCCGCTGGCACGCCCTCGTCCGTTCGGCAAGGAGAGTCTACCGAGGCCAGGAAAGGGAAGGGGATCGACGGTGTCTCACCCAAGGCGTTGGTGATTTCTTCCTGTATGCATCGAAGCGAATCGGCAAGGCAAGGTGATGGAGGAAACCTCCTCAGATTCCTTCTGGACGGAGCTTGCCGCATGGTTCGGTGGAGCTGCGTGCGTCTAGTCTAGCTCTTCTCCAGGTCTTGCGGGGGCAGGAAACCCCATTCAACCCCACAACCTCCTTCAACACCACAGAACCCGATTTCTCATCGGCACGAGGGTACCGCGTACCATGTTGCTCAAGACTTCTTATTCTTAGAATCATATACACCAACACTGAGATTTGTATGAGAATAGAAGCTCCTTACATCATGAATCATGAGGTCTATGAGAGGTTCGACCAGAAAAACACTTGCTTCAGTCGCGCTGAGTGGGACAGAGACTTCATTGCCTACAACCGCGGCATCTATGACAAAGCAGAATCAAAGATGGAAAAGGGATTGAAGGGCTACACGAGAGAAGATTATGCCGCAATGTCGGCAGCATGGTCAGTGCATGATAGTCTGCCGTACTCACGAGGCGTAAAGCTCGGCGGGAGCTTGTCAACGTTCACTCCCATCTCACGGGTGGCGACAAACCATGCTGACCCAAAAAGGAATTCCGATTTCCTCAAGCGGTTCGCATTGGACCTGGGGGCCGCGAAAGTCGGGACCACCCGCCTGAATATTGATTGGGTGTACTCCCATGATGCATAGGGAAAGCCCCTAGACCTCGAAGAATCAATCAGGTTTGCAATCGTTTTCGTAGTTCCTATGGATCAGAGAATGCTGGCTCAATCACCCATGGTACCTGTCTCCACTGCTGTGGGCCTGGCATATTCACGATGCAGAACCATATCAGAGAGCATTGCGCGGTGCGTGGCTCAGCTGGGCTACAATGCATATCCAGCAGTCAACGAGTTGGGGTTGTCCGTACCTCTGGCCATAGATGCAGGCCGGGAGGAATTCGCTAGAAACGGTTTGCTAATATCGGATTCTTTTGGAATGGCTGTTAGAATTGGGAAGGTTCCGACCGACATGCCCCTGCAGCAGGATTTGCCAGTGAATCTGGGAGTGAGAGGGTTCTGCAAAATCTGTAAACAATACGCGGAAAAGTGCCCTGCAAAGGTCATCTCTTTTGATGATGAACCGAGCGGGAAAACGTTTTCCGTTTCCAACAATCCGGGGGTCGAGAAGTGGTATGTAGACGTCGACCGTTGCTATGAATTCTGGTGCAACAACGGAACGGATCGCTCCAACTGCATCACATACTGTCCCTTCACAAAACCGAATACGTGGCCACATAGATTGGATAGAGCTCTGGCCAGAAGGACCGGCTTGCTAATCAGGTTGCTTCTCTGGCTAGACCGTTTCTATCACTGACCGCTGGGACTTCCCCCCAGAGAAGTTCGCATCCCGAGTAGAAGAAGTTCTGGATAGCCTCATTCTTCCTCCATGTTCAGTTCTTCCATTTCCGGAGGAGGTACGGGAATATATCTTAAGACAAGTCCCACGAAAAGCAAGAAAACAATCACGGCTGTTGCGAGACCAAACATGGAGGGGTATGTCCATACCTTCCAACCTTCTTCCGCATAAACGAAATATGCGAGAATTAGGAGAGCAACATATATCACAAGAAGGACGCACCCTAGGATAATGAAGCCATTTCCTACGTCTCGGAGGGTCGTCTCCTCTACCAGCTCGATCTCGTTATCCACGTTCGCTAATTGGAGTTCGTGTGCTAAAAAGGTTTGCGGAGTTGCCAGCAGTTCTATCCAAAAAACCGTATCTTTGCTCAACAAGAAAATCAATATCGGGGCCCAGCTGCTTTTCTACAATCGTCTTGGCTAGATATTCAAAGGCCTGCTGTACGTTGGTTCCAGTCTTTGCGCTTGTCATCATAATCGGAGAGGAAAAGGCACGCCCAAGCCTGAACACATCGTCCTCAACAACCTCAACTTGATCGACGAGGTCACTTTTGTTCACAATTATATACATGGGCACGTTTCTCACCGATTCGGGAACTACCCCAATCCAATAGTCAAGACTCTCAACAGTGCTCTTTCGCGTCACATCACATACTGCCAGTAACCCCTGAACTCCACGGAAATATGCCTCCTCGGTGAGTTCTGCCAGGGCCTTATCTCCCATGATATCCCAGAGGGTCATGTCAATTTTCATTAGCTTTCTCCGAAGTTGTAGCGGCAGTAAGACGACCGTTTTGAACACCTTTGCTCCCATCGTCTGGCTATATTTCTCACTGAACTGATCCAGCACATATCTTTGAATCAGACTTGTCTTTCCCACCGCCCTGTCACCGATGAGGCATAGCTTGATCTTCATCTTATCTTGACCCACGGTAGGACCTCGCTGGTCATGAACTCGACAGGGAACTTAAATGACTTTTTTCTCGCTTATCAAAAATGATAGTATTTCTTGGTGCACGCAAGGAGTCAATCTAACCGTCTAAACATCGCTACAAAAGGATTCAAGGCCGTTGACTGCTATGATCTGCGCAAGAATAAGCAAAATATAGGGATGGACATTCATGTACGAGATGCGGTCAAGAATCGAACGTAGGAGCTCACATCTATCCCTAGAATTCGGATTGCTCCAGGATTCCCCGCACAAGATATCCTTAAGCCTATTTCTATGGTTCTCGAATCTCCTCTTTCCTGAATCTATAGAAAAACGGACTTTCTCGTCGTCCACGAAAACGTATGGATTACCGTGAATCTCCATCGTTCTCTCCAATCGGTTCAACTCGGCGAACAATATTTGTAGCTTGATGTTGTCATCGATCTCTTGTTCTACGAATCCGAACCCTGGAAAACTCTCAAGATTATGCTCCATACAAAAAAATGAACGAGTTCTCTAAGTATATCACTTTCTCTCCAGTTTTCAAAGATGATAGTGAACCGCCAGAATAGCCAACCTCAAGTCATATTTCATCAGTCCTCTCAAGAAGCCAGACCAGCATTATCGGGAGGAGGGTTGTGGCATCACCCTCAATCGTGATTCTTCTCGCCTCCTCTGCCACTTTTCCCCAGGATATCCCCTCTCTTATGCGAGCTCCCGAGAGACTTCCATTGTATTCAACGGCCGTCGTAACGTAGACGGCATAGTCAAGACCTCCCTTGAACTGATTCCACCACATCGTATGATGCTTCGATATCCCGCCGCCGATAATCAAAGCTCCCGTTCTTTTTGCCTGGAAAACCATGTCACTCAGTTCCTTTTCGTCTTGAAATAAGTCGATCAAGAAATCCTTGTGCTCTTGCCAGAAGCTCCAAACCTGATAGCCAAAAGCACCGTCTGTGATTCCAGGAACGAATATGGGAATCTTCTTCCTAACCGCCCAATAGAGGATAGAGTTCTCGTCCTCGAGAGTCGAGCCAAACTCCCAGAGGAGGTCCTTCGTCGATGTTCTCCTAGTACCCTCATCCCACATACGCTGAAGAATGGGTTGAATTCTTTCCTCGAGGATCTTTCCGTAGCTCTCATTCGGGATGAGGATGTTTCCAAGCCTGTTTATCCCCTTGCGGTGAAGGAGAGCATCATCCATATCGAAACTCCCGTGGTAGTAGTCAGCCCAGCATCTTGCGAGGTCGTGATCTATGCTCCCGCATGTGGTCAAAACGGCATCAAACCATCCTAGCCTGAGCATGTCCTTTATTATCCCTCTTGTCCCGGTAGCAACAATGCAGGCGGGAAAGGAGAGAAACCTCAAGCAGTCCTTGTCCTCGATCATCGTCCCAAGTATTTCAATCCCGTCCGCCAGCTTTTTTGCCGTAAACCCCCCAGAGGCCTTCATTTCGCTCACCAGGTCACTTATGCTCATCCCCTTTCGGATGGAAATGTCCTCAACCTTCCTAGATAAGATGTCCTGTCGATTCATCGGCGATAGGTATGTCGGACTTGCATAAAAGCTCTCATGGGAAAGGTTATTAATTCACACCCTTCATATCACAGGGAATGAAGGTCAAGGATGTGATGATTACAGATGTCATTGTTCTCTCTCCCGGGGAAACGATAGCGGATACGGTTGAAAAGTTCGCAAAGCACAATATCAGTGGTTGCCCCGTTGTTGACGATAAAGAGCACATCCTTGGGATTATGACGGAAACGGATATTCTCAACTCCCTCAAGACCTACTACAAGGAGCTGAAGATGAAGGTTCCTCCCGAAACGATAATCGGAATAAGCTTTGTGGAGATAGTGAAGAAAAGGGAAGCCGTAGTAGCTTTCGAGGAGATAGCAAACACGCTTGTCAGGGATGCCATGACCAGGAAAGTAATCACGGCTAGGTCTGATGATGAGCTTGAAGACATCATCGAAAAAATGGTGAAGAATGACATTAACAGAATCCCGATCGTTGACAAAGGCGTGCTTGTTGGAATAGTAACCCGCGGTGACATAATAAGAGCAGTGCAGAAGATGTCCTTGACTTGATCAGGATCTTAGTGATTCCTTCAGTTTCTCCCAAAAACTCACTTTCTTGACACTCCATTGGAATGCTCTATCGCAATCCAGACACTTTCCCCAACCGTTGTCATAGAATTCCAGATTTCTCGATCCACACGCACCACATATACCCTCTGTTGGCTTTGTTATGCCCCTTCTTCTTCTCTCCTCCTCCAATCTGGGGGCGATGCGCCTAGCGAGTTCCTCCGCCTCTTTCGCAAAATAGGTGCCATTCACGTAATCGCCCTGGCCAAGTATCTCCTTCGCCTTCTCGAGTATTGCCTTGACCTCGGATACCTCTATGCGATATTCCTCTGCCTCATAAATGAGCGGCTCGACCCTCATTATAATCCTCTGAGCATTCTCCACTTGCCTTTTTCTCAGTTCCATTGCTTTCTGTATTTGGAGATGTTGTGACTGCATTGCGGCGTGCTCTGCCCTCTTGGTAAGCTCATTGCAGAGAATATAATCCTTGTTCCTGAGCGCGATTTTCGCCTGCTTGAGAAGCTTTTCAGCCTCCGCTACGTCAGCTCCCACGTGCTCCGCCTCTTCAACTATCGCCTTCGTAGCGGGTATGGCTTTCTTTATCTCCCCGATTCTGGTTTTCCTCGCTTCTCTTGCCAACTTCTCGGCATCCGCTAGGCGTTTCAGACTAGTAGTATAATTTCCATTCTCCAGGGCATCCTCAGCTCTCCGGATCATGTCCCTTGCGCGCGAAATCTCAGCACCCAAGTCAGCAACATCAAAAACGAATCTTCTCGTGGAAAGGAAGGTTTCCTTTGCCCGTTGAATATCCGCCACGTACAGCTTCTTTGTCGCCTTGTCAATCCTCTCAAGAATTTTCTCATCATCGAATATCGTACCGTCGGCATAGGCCTTTTTTGCCCTCATGATGACAGAGATTGCCTTCTCGACGTCCTCGCCTGCCTTACCACATTCCCTCACGAGGCCCTCGGCAGAGAGAATTGCATGGCTGTACGCATATCTTCGGAAACTCTCGACTGGGTCGTCGATACCAGTGAGAGCCTCCTGAACCAACGAGAGTGATTTTGCAAAGCTCCCCTCCTCATATCTCATCCGGGCTCGGTCGATCAAATCCTCTACTCTTCGAAAATCTACATCGACGTTTCTTCCCTCTACGATAACGGGGTCAGCCTGCTTGTCCTCCATCGGAGGAAGCTTTGAGATCTCTTCTATTGTCTCCTTGATCTCCTCACCAATCTCGGTGATTTCCTCCTCCACTCTTTCGAGTTCTTCAACTTCCTCCTTCTTGAGAAGATTCTCGATGTCATCGATAGCAGCGATTGTAGATATCAAATCCGCTTTCTTTCTTAGACCCTTCAATGAAATAGAATGCCTCTTGGCGAGTTCTCTGAGTTCCTTGACTGTCATTTTCGATAGTTTGTCCTCTACGTCGAGCGCCATGAAATGCTCCCCAGGAAGCCGTGCGCTAATCAGGTGGTGCGCTAATAAAAGTTTCGACATTTTCGTCCAGTGAGGTTCTGAAAGACCGGCCTGAATCAAACTGTCTTGTCTATGACGGCACCAATTTCTTTTTCAAAAATGGCAACAAGCTCCTTTGCCATCTCACTTCTCAACTTCTCTGGAACGAGTTCAAGACCCAATTTTGCACTGCATTTTGCTAATCTTACGAGAGCATATCCCTCCTTCACCTTTGCTTCAAGGAAATCGGAGACAGCATCCTTCACCTCATCTTTTAGGTCTGGATTCTTCTCAAGTTTGGCCCTTATGTACTTCTTGATTTCGTCTTTTATAAGATCCCTTACGGCTTCGATGACTATGTCTTCGGTCCTAAGCACGCCGCCCGATGCCCTGATGAAAGGCTCCAAGATGCTCTCTTCTGCCATGCTCCTCCCTATCCTCCTCTCACACAAAAACTTTTCCGCATACGTTAAATACCAAGGTCTCTTGGCCAGTAACATGAAAGTCAAGGAGATTTATGAACTAGCGTTGAGAATGGGCATTGAGGCGGATCCAAGAGGCAAGAAATTCGTTCAGAGGGAACTGAGGAGGACGAAGCAGAAATACGAGAAGATGAACGAGGAGGAGAAGGACGAGTTCGACTTGGAGAAACTGAAAAATCCCTATTCGGACACGAGGATACTCTTTGGTGATGGCGACAGAAAAGTGAAGAGAATTCTGGCGGGCATCGACATCACTTCGGGTGAAGTAGTCATCGCCGATCGCCTTGAGGACAAGGGAAAAAGCATAGATCTCATTCTCGGTCATCACCCCAGGGGTCGCGCTCTTGCAGAGCTTCACGATGTAATGCACCTTCAGGAGGAGTGGATGAGGAACCTAGGCATTCCGATAAACATCGCGGAGGGCGTCATGCGTGAAAGGATAAAAGAAGTGGAGAGGCGTGTCATGCCCGCTAATCACAATCAGCCAGTGGACGCCTGCCGAATATTCGACATTCCCCTCATGACTGTACACACACCCTGCGACAACTTAGGATACAGATTTGTCCAGAGGCTAATGAACAGGAAGAAGCCAGAGACACTCGCTGATGTGATAAAGGAGCTGAAGAAAATCCCAGAGTACAAGGAGGGAGTTAAGAACAATGCAGGGCCAAAGATAATCATCGGTGCAAAGGAAGACAAGGCTGGGAAAGTCGTTGTCAAGTTCACCGGAGGAACGATGCCGGGAAAAGAGGTCTACAAGGAGATGTCGCAGGCTGGCGTGGGAACCATGGTTGGGATGCACATACCTGATGACCATCTGGAGGAAGTGAAGAAATATCATATGAAATTCATAGTCGCGGGCCATATGGCTTCGGATTCCATCGGACTCAATCTCCTCGTTGATGAGTTGGAAGCCAAGGAAATTGAAGTAATACATTGTTCTGGCTTCATAAGGAATAAGAGAGGCTAGAGCGCGGAAATTTATTTATCGAAGTGGCATCTTTCGCTCAGAGGGGTAGATATGGCTGAAAAGAAGGAATCGAGAATACGGAGCGGACAGATACTGAAGCGCCTATTTGGGAGAGGAGAAGGAGTGGGATTATCAATACTCAAAGTGATATTTGTGGGTTTGATTGTCCTGTTTATCCTCATCATTCTCGCGAAGGGGTTTGTAAATGTTCCCGCTGGTCACAAGGCAGTCATCGTCGAAGGACCGGCGGGGCCCGATAGGAACGAGATATCAGAGGGATGGCACTGGAATGCGTATTATGCGCTATGCAGAATCGAGATAATTCGCTACAATACCCAGACGCGGGATATGACTGCAGCACGGGGGAGTTCGTTGACCGTACGATCGTCGGACAACCTAGACATAAGAATTGACGTCTCCCTCGTGTGGAGGATGCCCGCTGACAGGGTTGCCGATATCAGAATAGAGAGGGGAGATATCATCGATCTTGTTGACAGGTATCTCAGGAACGTACCGAGGAATGTGGCGAGTAATTACACTGGCGAGTATATCGGTGGAGAGGGAAGAAGAATCGTTGAGGAGGAGACTCGAATACAAATCACCAAGGAACTCGGAGACTATGACGTCCTCGTGGAGGACTTCCTGATAAGGTCCGTAGACTTGCCCACAACACTTGACATAGCAATCGAGGAGAAAAAAGCGGCAGAGCAAAAGGTGATAACCGCTCAGTTCAACAGGAATGTTACCATCATAAACGCCGATGCCGAAAGGCAGAAGGCCATTCTTGAGGCCGAAGGAATCAGGAACGCGACAATAATAAAGGCGAACGGGACGTCGGAGGCTATACGACTTGTCATGGAACAGTTGCAGCTTTCGGATCCCAATCTGGTGAACGCAACGGAGGCCTATCTGACTCTTCTCTATATTCAGGCGCTGACAGATCCAGAGAGCAACATACAATTCGTCATTATCACGGATGGCGGGACACCAATAATAATACAACCCAGGCCGTAGACATCGTCCTTGGATGGGACGGCCCGCCAAAATCGAAGGGATTCGGACAGAACGCAAAACGTATGGGCGATATCGAGCAAAAGCCTTTATAAAATCGCAATATCATTATTGTGTGATGATGTTTACAGAGGGAGGGCCAAGCGTATTCGAGGACATAGGCAAGCTTTCCTTCGAATACCTTCCTGAGAGACTAGTCCACAGGGAGAATCAGACGAAGCGGCTCTTTACCCTCTTCAGGCCCATTATCGAATCGAACATAACGCAGAATGCCTTTCTCATAGGAAGCGTTGGAACAGGAAAAACTCACCTTAGCAAGAGGTTCTGCATAGATTTCCAGAAATATGCTAACTCAAAGGGAAAGAATCTGGAGTATGTTATTGTGAACTGCAGGCAGAGAAACACGGACTCCGCTGTTCTTCTCAAGATTCTTACACATTTCGATGAGCGGTTTCCAGACAGAGGATTCAGCATAACTGAGATGCTTCAGATTCTGAGGAAGCACATTGACAAGAGGAAGGCCCATCTTCTAGTTGTCCTCGACGAGGCGGATGTCCTTCTGAAGAAGAGCGGTTCGGATTTGATCTACAGCCTCTCACGTTTCGACGAGGAGTTCGTGGGCCAGAAATCATCGGTTTCCATGATTCTCATTTCTCAGAAATACATTCTGGACATAATGGATATTCCTTCCCTCTCCACATTCAAGAGAACCAATACCATCGAGTTCGGAAAATACACGGCGGACGAGCTCGAGGATATAATAGGAGACAGGGTGGAGCTCGCCTTTCATCCGGGGACTGTGGAGGAGCAGTCCGTCAGCCTCATAGCTGATATAGCATCTGATTGGGGGGATGCGAGATACGCGATCGAGCTTCTCGAGAAGGCAGGAATGCTGGCGGATGAAGAGGGTTCCAAGGAGGTGACACCAGAGAACATACGGGCCGCGAAAGCTGAGACATACTCCACGGTAACGGAGAACAAGATCGCAGAGCTGGACCCGCACAAGAAGCTCGTTCTGCTCGGAATAGCGAGGAGGATGAGGAAAGAGGCCTATATAACCACGGGGGAGGCCGAGGAGGGTTATGCGATTGCCTGCGAGGAGTTCGGGGAGAGAAAGCGTGGGCACACACAGTTCTGGAAATATCTGAAAGAACTCGACGCTCTAGGCCTGATAGACACAAAGGTGTCGAAGGAAGGAATGGTGGGAAAGACGACGATGATATCTCTTCCGGAGATTCCCGCTAGGGTCCTGGAGGAGAGGCTGGAAAGTGGGCTGAGGCCTTGAAATGAAGAGACCTTACAATGTTACTGGCGGCCTTTGCTATCTCGTAAAGGAGAAAAAACCAGAGATTAGCTTTAGCATTTTCAAGATGATTATGGAGGACGGCACACCGGGCCTCTGCGTTACGCGCCTACACCCGGAGAGAGCGAAAAAGGACTACAGCCTCAAGGCCGTCAGGATAGTATGGCTATGTCATACTCCTGGAGAGGACTATCACGACCCGACCGCACTGGGGACTCTTCTCAAGGTGATAAGCAAGTTCATTCAAGATCATGGCGAGTGTATCGTACTCTTCGACGGATTCGAGTACCTCATGATAAACAATGGATTCCTCCAATCGCTTCTGTTCGTGGAGAACCTTAACGAGTTCGTAATGCAGAGCAAGGCAATTGTCCTATTGCCCGTTTGTCCAGATACCTTGGAGGAAAAGGAGCTCGCACTCCTCGAAAGGGACCTTCAAATCATCGAAACTCCTACGGTGGAGAGAGGACTGGAAGCATCCAAGTTGACAAAACTTCTTGACAAATACTGAGCAAGCTTTATTTCGCATTCATGGGTTATTCTTGACGTGGAAGGGAATAGATTACTGACGTTGCTTGTTACTCTGTCTCTCGTTGGAACGATTTCCCTTTTCGCCTATTCACTCTCACTGGAGCCTGTGGATAAGGGAATAGGAGAGATTGGTCCTGAGGACGTGGGCTCTCTCGTCTCCGTTGATGGTATTGTCGCTAGGGTCTGGAAGAATTCAAGGGGGGACCTTAATGTCATCCTTGCCGATGGAGAAGATTACATCCGTGTGTACGTTCCAGAAGAGAGAACTTCTCAGGAAAAGGATCTCCTTCCAGGTGCTTTGATAAACGTGAAGGGTGAAGTTCAACTGTACGCGGGAGAACTCGAAATATACGTGACCTCTCCCGCCAGCATTAGGATATTGAAGAAATCGATGAGCGATTCGATATCGCCAAAGATTCTGGCAGAGATGCCCGAAATCTTCGCTGGGGAGACCGTGCACGTTCGAGGAGCCGTCCAGAACATCCACGTCGTTAGGGATGGGAGAACCTTGAATCTCTCGGCTCAGGACTTGTGGATAGAGGTTGATATTCAGAAAGAAGTCTCCTTTGCGGGAAGGGTCGATGTCTACGGCAGCCTTGTTAGGATGGACTCCGTGTGGGAAATCCTGGTATCGGGAGACGGTGATGTCGTAGACCATCCATCGGAAACGCCAGACGGATACGAAGAGGTCTCTCTAGATATCCTTCTGGAACTCCCGATTGAATGGGAGGGGAGGCAGGTGGCTGTCAAGGGCTTGGATGTGACGTTTCAGGCAATCGGCACGGTCTTCGACCTCGCTGAGGACGGATATGAGATAACCTGCATGGTCTTTGGATGGGATTGGAAAAGTAACCCTGCGGGAATCAGTGAGGGACGCATCATGGTTTTCGAGGCAATCTGGGAGTACAACCCGAGGAGAGCGACATGGCAGCTTGTTTCCGATTACCCGAGCTTCAGCACCTAGCCCTCCAATTGCACCTCAATCGTGTTGTCCACGTATTCGAGAAATTTCTCTTCCTTTCCTTTGGGTATGGATGCACCCGCCGCGATCGAATGGCCACCACCAGCTCCGCCGAGCACTTCTGCGGATTCCTTGAACGCTTCAGCGAGATTGACGCCCGTCTCGACCAGATTCTTGGTTGCTCTTCCTGAAACACGCGTTTTCTCGGAGAGAACGGAAAGAGCCACAGTTGCGAGATTGGGATTGAGAACGTATCTCATGGCAACACCGCCAATCGTTCCCGCGAAAGACGGGTTCTCCGCATAGAAGAATTGAATGTGCTTTTTCTCGAAGGCTCCCTCAGTCCTCACCTTCTCGAGTCCCGCGAGAACCTGACTCAAGAAGTCCTTTCTGAGCTTCTTGCCCTTGTCGAGCGCTGATCGGTCACCAAGGCATAATGCAACTCCCACCCCATCCTTTCCAAGCCCTCCGCATGCATTCACATAGGATGCGATCCAGTTCGCATAGGTTTCGCGGGACGAATCCCAGTAGCCCTCCTCGACTATTCCTCTCACGTTCTCAGCTGAGACGCCTTGCTCAAGGAGCTTCAGAGATATTGCGGAAACCAGTTTTGTCCTCAGCTCTCCCTGCAACTCTTCCACGGGCAGGTCGGGAGGAATACCCAGCTCTGACAGAAAAGACATTGCCCCTTTGATGTCGCCTGAAATTCCTACGATGTAGGGATTGATAGAGAGCGAGAGTGCTTCGGCCACATCCTCGCCGAGCAAGGTGTGTATTCTCTCGATTCTTATTCCACCCTTCTCCGAGACATGCTTAAGGATGGCGAGATTGATCCCTTCGAGCCCGCCCGGATGCTGTCTATCCGCCACGGCTCCCGCCAGCGCTATGGCTGCGAGATCCCAGTTCTCCTCATCCATGACAGTGGCAAGGGTGAATGACAGGGTGGCGGCGCAAGCACCCTTCGTTCCATCGATTCCATAAAGGTGCGAGTTTATGTGAATTACTTTCTCACTATCATTCTCGGGCTCATGATGGTCAAGTACGATCACCCGGGCACCTAGCTTCTCGAGGGATTGGATGCGACTGCTACCCATATCTGCCATCACCAGGACATCCTCGTCCCCTTCAAGACTCCCTATGAATTCCTGATCCAATGCGCGGGTTGCGCTCAATTGGAAAACCAAATCCTTTCGGTAAAGCGCTTTGGCAAGGATGCCAGCAGCGCACAATCCGTCTCCGTCGTAATGAGAGACCACCCTGACTCGTGATGCCGAAGAGAGTTCCTCTGCCGCTCTTTCCACCTTCTTGGAAAAATCCTCGGGAAGTTGCAGAGGCATGGCTTCACTTCACTTGAAGCTCAGCCGTTTCGATAGAGTATTTCCAGCCCTCTGGCATCACTCCTGTCCTGATGTAATACTTCGTGATTCTCCTTATCTTGGATTCGATCAGTTGGAGCCCCCTCTTGTTATGCAGGTCCTTGGGGTTGGACTTCAGATGCGTGTTCAATCGCACTGCCTTTCTCATGAGATTGGCCAAGTCCTCTGGTATGGAGGGTTGAAGCTTGTTCTCCTTGAGCATTTGGGCGATGCTCTTTCCGGTGGCCAGACGAACGTTGGGAATCCCGTGTTGATCCCTCAAACGCAGACCGATGAGCGCGCTGGACAGGCCTTCTTTCGAGTACTTAACAACCAGATCCTCGACCTCCTTCGGCTTCAATCGAACCCATTTTGGATTCTCTTTCCTGTGGGGCCTTGTTGAGGAGGATTTTCCCTTCTTCTTTGCGTGCATTCTGGCCATTGGAAACCTCGGAGATTCTCTGAATGATGCATCTACTATATAAGACTGGTGCAGGCAGCCAGTCGCCTCATTTTTGAGCTATGAAGGCAGCGTGATCCTTCTCGTAAGGCTCCAAGTTGACACTCTGTATGATGTTCACGCCCGAGCGGGAAAGCTTCTCCTCCACAGCTTGATAGACTCTTTCGGGTCTTTGAGTCACATCAACACTTCTGGCTTTAAGCATGAGGAAGGCGAAGCCCTCCTCCTTAACGAATCCAAGATTCTTGAGAAAAATCTCGGCTTGATTCCTCTGGGCTATGTCCTGGTAGAGTATGTCGGCTCTTCCAACGATTCCCTGGTAGTCCTCAGGCCTGTTCGCGTCTGCGAGAAGGGGCATCATGTTCTCCCTTGACTCGCATATGGACACTAGCTTTCGGAAGGGGCGAGGTGAGATTTCCACGCAGTATATCATTCCTCGGGTGCAGATGTCTGAGAAATGGCTTGTAGTTGTCCCGCTGGCGGCTCCGAGATATAGTACAGTGGAGTCCATCGTGAAAGGAAAGATCTTGCATCCCTTGTGAATGAGAGCCGCCATCTTGCTCTTCCTGGGATTCCAGAGCCTGTATTCTATCTCATCCTGAGTGATAAGCTTCTCACCATAGATTGCTTGGCCGGGAACGAGGTTGAGAGTGTATATGCTCGATCCATCCGTGTAGACGTGTGTTATCTCGGAAGAACGTATTCTGAGCACGAGGTTCCATCTGCGGGCCGCTAGAAAACCCTTTCGAGATGTGAAGGGGTGAGGGGTTGGCACGGAAGGGACCCTTCCTCATATCCCCGTGGAATCGAGGAGGGTTTGCCCTGGCCACCCGCTGGGCGGTTAACCTTGAACAAGGTTAACTTCCC
>JBHIFI010000036.1:0-15739 GCA_046761005.1 Thermoplasmata archaeon | reverse complement strand
TTTGTTCCCTGCCGATAGCTATAACATAGGTGATGGATTATAAACTTTTTGGGCTAGGTAGGCGAGGGGGTGCAGAATTGCGAGTTCTAGAGAGACTTTCTTCTATTAGAGGGGCCTCTCTATGCTGCTGGGTATGGATTTCTTATCCTTCCGGTACGGTTCTCGTTTCCACATCCTCAACCATCCATTCTACATCACATTTGGGGAGCACCATCGACTGAAGACAGAACTTCGTGGACTCCGAGCCCAAGGCGCAACCTCTAATTGAGAATGGGGAGTCGTCAGCTGCGCCAGTGTCTTTTTCGATATCCTTTTAAATCCATACCATATAGCTCAGCTAGACTCCCAAGCATTAGATAGGAAGAAGGAGGGGGAAGATGACAAAAGAAAGGAGAGGTCTTGGAAGATTAGGAGCTATGACGTTCGCACTAGCCATGGTTAGTGCAATCTTCGTGGGAATGATAGGATTAATGCCGAGAACCGGTGCGAACCAGGGTGGTCCAGACGGTTTCGGCTATGTGTGGACTGACAGTAACCTTCCAGCTCCAACAGTGACTTACGGTTGGGTGGACGGAGTGACCGGAGGTATTGCGACAGGATTGTCTGATGACGACAACACGGGCTTTATACCCCTCGGGTTCACTTTCAACTTCTATGGAATCGATTATGCAGAAGTTGCCATATGTTCCAACGGGTGGATAAGTTTCACAAATATTAGTTCGACCCTCTGGGGCATGATTCCCGACCCAGCCACCCCCAATACCGTTATCGCACCATTTTGGGAAGATCTCAACCCCTCCGCGGCTGGTGAGATATATTTCTTGAGTGATACCATTTCTGTCCCTAGCAAGTTTATCGTGACGTGGGACGCCGTTCCGATCTTTGGTACAACTGATTATCAAACTTTCGAGATAGTCTTGTATGAGAATGGTGAGATCTGGCTCCAGTACCAGGCTCTTGTGAATCCCGGCACCCCTACCGTTGGAATAGAGAACGAGAACGGCGATGTTGGGTTGACATACCCAATGTCCTTGTCAAACTCGCTTGCTGTAAGGTTCAGTGTCCCAATGCTAGACCATGATATTGCGGTCAGGAACCTTCAAGCACCGAGCTTCTTGCAACCTGGAGAGTCCACCTTTCTCAATGCGACTATAGAGAATATCGGTTTGAATGATGAGTTCAACATCAATGTGAACTTCACCATAAATGGAACAACTGAGGCAAACACAACCATACCGTTCTTGGGAAGTAGTACATCCACAGATGTCGCTTTTCCATGGACTGCCGGTGGTGAGGCCGACTATATAGTTGGGATTGAGGTAACACCCATTCCAAATGAGAATTATACGGGGAATAATCAGCAGACTCAGACCGTCCATGTAGGCTTTTTCATAGGTGTTGGGATTTTTGATCATGATAACACAGGGGATATTTCTTATTGGACTGGTGGAAATCAGAATCTGTTCTCGGAATACGATACCATTCTCACCTCTGATCCGGAATCTCGATTTAGTACTGTAGTTATAACTGATTTGTCGGCTTCCACTCTGTCAGGGATTGACGCGCTCCTATTGCCCGACAATGCGGTGCCAGATATATATCTCACCGATGTCTCGAACTTTTTCAGCGCGGGTGGCGGAATTATCACAGTAGATAGTGCGGTATGTTACGCAGCTTATTCCGGTTTCTTGTGGCCTGGGGCCGCAGGCACAAATGGTGAGGGTATATATTGGGACTACGGAAGTTCATCTGACGATCAAGAGATTTTGATTACACACAAAATAACAGAAGATTATGTCGTTGGTAATGTCTACTCCTCTATTAGTGGTGATGCTCAGATGTTCGATTCTTTATTGCCGACAGATGCTCTCGCTCTAACAGCGAAATCCTCGGACAATACCAAAATATATGTCGCTGCAAGGGAGGTCGCTGGAGAAGGTAGAATAGTTGAATTGGGACCCTATGCTCCTTTCATCGGGTCACCACCATCAGACCTTCATGAGCTGGTGAGAGACGCAGTTGAATGGTCTGTTATGCAACCACTAGATCACGATATTGCGGTCAGGAACCTTCAAGCACCGAGCTTCTTGCAACCTGGAGAGTCCACCTTTCTCAATGCGACTATAGAGAATATCGGTTTGAATGATGAGTTCAACATCAATGTGAACTTCACCATAAATGGAACAACTGAGGCAAACACAACCATACCGTTCTTGGGAAGTAGTACATCCACAGATGTCGCTTTTCCATGGACTGCCGGTGGTGAGGCCGACTATATAGTTGGGATTGAGGTAACACCCATTCCAAATGAGAATTATACGGGGAATAATCAGCAGACTCAGATTGTCGAGGTACGATGGGTCAAAGGTTTTATTCTCTTCGACCAAACACATTCTACTGACAATATCTCACTCTATAGTGATTGGGTAGATAACCTCACTACGGGCGGATATCTTGTTGACACATACACGGCAGGGGTAATCGATCCTAGTACGTTTGCTGGTTATGATGTGTTCGTTATACCTCAAGCACAAGTAGGGTATAGTGCTGGTGAACTTACCGCAATACAAGACTTTGTCTCAGGCGCTGGTGGGCTGCTCGTCATAGGCGATGATGAAGAGACTATTTACTCAGATCTCAGCGGGTTCGCAGGCATCGATTGGATCAGTGGTGGGACAGGTGGGATTACGACAGATATCACTTCTCACGAAATAACGACAGGAGTGTCATCTGTATATCTTGATGCACCCGTTGCCGAGATGATGATAAGCGGTAATGCAATCGACCTCGTCAGAGATCCTGCTGGGGGCATAATGCTGGCGGTGTCCGAAGATCCAGGTAGGGTCGCCGGTTTCGCAGATGAAGGCTCACTTTGGAACGTAGGCATCAACATGGAAGATAATTTGCTTCTTGCCAACAACATTATTGAGTGGCTTGTTGGATTCCGATTTGAACACGATATAGCGGTTTCAAATCTCAATGTAGACTCACCGCTGGAGCGTTGGATCAGCTACGAGGTGAGTGCCCTAATCAGAAATATCGGCCTCAACGATGAGAGTGACATAACAGTAAACCTCCTCTATGATGGTACACTCGTGAGTAGCACAGACTTATCCTACCTCGCAGCCGATTCCACCATGTTTGTTTCGTTCGATTTGATCCCTTCCTCACTCGGTAACCATACTGTTGGTGTCGAAGTCGTTCCAATTCCAAATGAGAACTTCACCGAGAATAACTTGTTGGAGGTTCAGGTCTTTGTGCAGGACACCACAGCTCCCCAGACACCAGCCAATCTGCAGGTGAGGAATACCGCTGACCCGACAGCGCTCGAATTAACGTGGGATCCCAACACTGAGCCAGATTTAGAATATTACACGATTTACAAGAGCGTGGATGGTACCAATTACTACTTTGAAGCTAAAGTATATCCTCCCTTGTCCAGCTACACGGACTCAGGACTTCTTCAGGGATTGTACTATTACTATCAGCTAACGGCAAGTGATGATATCCCCAATGAGTCCCCGCCATCGATGCCAGCAGTTGGTATGCCGGGCACGGACCATGATGGTGACGGTCTCATCGACATCATCGATTTGGATGATGACGATGATGGTCTCGTAGATGAACGGGATGATTTCCCATGGGATCCTGACGAGTGGAAGGATAGTGACGGAGATGGCATAGGGAACAATGCTGATGATGATGATGACGGGGATGGAATACCCGATGATCAGGACGAGTTCCCGCTTAATCCGCATGAGACCAAAGATTCCGACGGCGACGGGATTGGAGACAACGCCGACCAAGATGACGACGACGATGGCGTCCCAGACCTGAGCGACCAATTTCCATTCGACTCGAACGAGTCTGTAGATACAGACGGTGATGGCATAGGGAACAATGCTGATGATGATGACGATGGGGATGGAATACCCGACGCTTCGGATCCCAATCCACTCTTTCCAACTCAGGAAGTGGTGGTGGACCTTGGGTCCCTGGAAGCTTTGACCCTCTGGATCATCGTTCTACTATTCCTTCTCTTCATTACTCTTCTGGGAATCACCGTCCTGTTTTTCCTCAGAATGAGGAGAACGAGTCCTCCTCCAGAGAGAGAATCTAGCGGGGAATAAGAGGCCCTATCTCCGAGTGACAAAGGCGTTCCTTATCGCCAGTAGCCTCCTTTTTAGATATAGCTCGCGGAATCTTGGGATGATGCTGGACTAGGTTATGACCTCGCATCCAGACTCCGTAACAATAACAGTGTGCTCCGCCTGAGATACCATTCCTCCGCCTCCGTCCCTCAACAGGGGATAGGAATACAGCGCCCCAAGCCGCACAAGCTTGTTTATCCTATATGAAGCCTTGCTGTCAAATGGCAAACACCAGCGTTCAGCAAAGGGCAGCATGGAAAAGCTCTCCTCAATGGAGCGAAGAAGATTCGATAGAGCTCTGTTCTTCAGTTCCCTTACCCTAAGAAGCCTGTATATGTTCCCTCCCTTCTTTCCTGTGACCTTTCCTGCTCCGTTTGTTGCAAAGGGTTCAATCGCCAGGACGTCTCCCTCCTTTATTATCGCCGTGTTACTATCCAAGACGTTCGGAATGCTTTTTCCAGCATGAAGGGAGAATCTTTCCATGCTGTGCCCAGTAAGGTTTGAGACAGGCTTGTACCCCCATGATTCGATAGCCCTTTCGATGGCTCCTCCAATCATTCTCATCTGAACTCTAGGCTTGACAAGCTCGACAGCTGTTTCGAGTGCATGTTCCGAAGCCCTTATGAGGTCGGTCCAGTTCCTCGTTCCCACTTCCACAGTGGTGGCGGTGTCGCCAATATATCCGTTCACATGGACCCCTACATCCACCTTGACGATATTCCCTCTGACGAAGACCCCCCTCTCATTGTGGTGTGGAGTGTAATGAGCCGCTACGTCATCAACGGCGACATTAACAGGAAAAGCTGGATGACCTCCCCTCTTCCTAATATGTTTCTCCGTTTTCTCAGCCACCTCAAGAATGGTGTATCCTTCCTTTGCAAGGCTCGCTCCGTAGGTCCTAGCCTCCCTCGCGATTCTTCCTGCGGTGCGATAGGATTCCAGAACGTCGTCATCCATAGGATTCTATCCTCTCCCTCTGAATCGCACCTTCTCTTAAAATCCTTATCTCATTCTGTGACAAGTCCACGACCGTGGATGGAGCCCCGAGGATGGTCTTGCCCCCGTCTATGTAATAGTCAACCTTGCTACCTAGTTGTTCGATGGCTTTCTCAACCGAAGTGGGATTCTCGCCACCATGGAGATTGGCACTTGTTGCTGTGATTGGACCGAATTCCTCCGCGAGTTCTGCAACGAGGGGTTGAAGTGGAATCCGAATTCCGATTGTGTCATCCGTGGAAATAGATCTGAAAGAGGAGGGTTTCTTTTTCTTTAGGACGAGAGTCAGTGGCCCTGGCAAAAACTCGTCGAAAAGGGTCCGAGCCAGCTTGCTGACTATTGCTATCCTTTCTATACCCTCCCAGGAGCTCACAGCTATAGGCAGAGGATCGCCTCCGGGTCTCCCTTTCAAGCGATATATCCTTTCAACTGCCATCTCGTTTTCAGGGTCCCCGCCCAAGCCGTAAAGGGTCTCTGTCGGAAAGACCACAAGTCTGCCCTCTACCAAAGCAAGATGAACCAATTCGAAGTCCTCGTCTGACAGCGTTCCTTCAGGTTTCTTGCACCTGAGTAACTTCATAAACGACCCTCAAATAAGCTTGTAGACCCTTAGGCTTCTAAAACTAGCTTCAATATGAAATTGCGCTTCTCCGTTGACGATTGGGCCATGTCCAGGATAGAGGTTTTCGACGGGAATCTTTGAGAGCTTTCCAACGGAATCCACTAGCTGATCGAGATTACCAGTTGGGAAGTCCCATCTGCCAACACCCCCGTTTGCGAACACAGTATCACCGCTGAAGAGTGACTTTGTGCTCTCTTCATAGAGAGATATGCTTCCTTCTGTATGGCCAGGTGTGTGGATGACCTTCAACTTCTCCTGGCCGATTTCGATAGCCTCACCGTATTCAATAACTTCCACATCCAGTTTCTCCATCCTTTTTGTGGACATCGAAGCTAAGGTAGTCACTTGATCTCCAGAGAGAAGAGACGGGACCTCGTCTCTAGATGCATATAGGACTGCATCGCATACCTCTGAGAGCGCTTTGGCTCCTCCGACATGATCTATGTGCCTGTGCGTCAGGATTATTCTTTCAATGTCCGTCAAATCAACAAACTTGGATAACGAACCGATACATTCCTCGGGTGAAAGTGCTGTTCCAGTATCTATGAGTATAGGAATCTCAGACGCGACTAGAAACATGTTTGCATCGAAAGCCGGATCTGCTATGGTCTGAACTTGCATGAGGAGTTGCATTAGGGTAGATACTCTATTTAGAATTTCCTCAGTCAGATACTCCGTTTGAATCAACAAGAAAGACAGCTTCGCCCTCTGGAAGATTGGGAGAATCTACTAATCTTGCGATTCGTTTTCCGCCTTTGCTTTTTCTGAGATAGATCCTGAAAGTGGCTGTGTGTCCAACAATGTGCCCGCCAATCGGGCGCGTAGGATCGCCAAAAAAGGCATCTGGCTTTGCCAAGACCTGGTTGGTAACGCAGACAACGGCGTTGAAAGCGTCTCCAAATCTGAGAAGGCCGTGCATGTGCTTGTTGAGAAGCTGTTGCCTTTCTGCAAGAGCACCTCGCCCCACATATTCAGCTCGGAAGTGACCGGTCATGGAATCCACTACGAGAAGCCTGGCAGAGTACTCCTTGGCCACCTCCATTGCCTTCTCCGCAAGAAGCATCTGGTGATGAGAATTGAAGGCTCGAGCAACATGAATGCTCTTGAGTGTTTCCTCTGGGTCGAGCTCTAGAGCAGTCGCCATTTGAGCTATTCTTTCTGGTCTAAACGTGTTCTCACTGTCTATCCAGATCGTACCGCCTTCAAGCCCTCCACGATCGACTGGGAGAGTCACATTCACAGCGAGCTGATGAGCGATCTGGGTCTTGCCACTTCCAAACTCACCGAAAAGCTCGCTAATCGCCTGACTCTCAAATCCTCCCCCCAAGAGCTCATTCAAGGCTTTAGAGCCGGATGTCAGTTTTCCTACAAGCTTACGCTTCTCTAGCAATACCTCTCCTGTCTCGAAACCACCTATGTCCACGGCTTCCCTCGCAGCAACGATTATCTTCTGCGCCGTACTCGCACCAATCTCGGCGGCATCTGCTAGTACCTGAGGCGCAGAAACGGCAATCGCCATAAGATCAGTAAATCCAGCATCCTTCAATTTATCGGCGGTTGCAGGTCCTACTCCTGGCAACTCCTCGATATCTGTTGCTTTCATTCCTTAACCACCAAGAAGTTAATCTCGCCACGCCTTATAAGACTATTTTCTGGAGATGAGTAAAACTGAAGTCAGAACCATTAGAAATTTTCATAAATTGACAGTGAAAACGATAACTGTTTAAAACTCAACGTAATGGCTCAATCGTGAAGAGGGTAAACTTCGACAGAGTGGCGGATGAATACGATGCGACAAGAGCGCTCCCGAATGATGTAATGAATAAGGTCATCTACGCTCTGTGTGAGGAAATGAGTGATGGCGAAAGCGTACTCGATGTCGGATCGGGAACAGGGAGGTTTGCGCTCCCCCTAATCAAGAGGGGCTTCTACGTGACAGGGATAGACATCTCAAAGAGAATGATTGAGATATCCAAGAACAAAGGCTTTAGTTGTTGTGTGAGAGGAGATGCCTCTTTTCTGCCATTTGAGAGCGGTTCCTTTGACTTCGCTTTGGCGAATCATATCCTCCATCTTCTTGAAGATTGGAAGGACGCTCTCTCGGAGATCGGCAGAGTGGTAAGGGATTCTATGATGGCAGTATCCATCATGAAGGAGTCTGGTTGGTTCAAGGTCGGATATGACGAGCTGCTGAAGAAGTATGGATGCGAGACTGGGAAACCGGGTATTGGTGTCACGGATTTACTAGAGAAGATAGAACCGAAGAAGGTCAGGGATTTGGCAAGTGTCACCATCACCCAGTCATCGGATGTTTTGCTAGATAGAATTGAGAAAAGATGCTACTCTAGTCTATGGGAGATTCCGGAAGAGACCCACAGAAGAGTAGTGGAGGAGATGAGGGAGAAGTACGAAGGAAGAGAGATTGAGAATAGCTTTGATGTTGTAATCTATATTTGGGATGTCCGAGACCTCGATGACGTAGGAAGTCACTGAGAGGTTCGCTAGCCAGTGCATTCATCCTATGTCCTCAGGTGCGCCCGCAAATACTATGAGCGCCTCCTTCTCCATGAAATGGAGGTCGCCTGGAACGATTAGACAGTGAAGAGGCTTTCCGAAATCCATCCTCATGAGGTTCTTGACCCTCTCACATCTCGCCACAGCTTCTGGAGATCCCGCTTCTGAGACAACGCACGCAACCGTGTCCTCGGTGAATGCTTTCTTCTGCTCTTTCTCTTCCATTTCAAGAAGATAGGCAAGTGCGTCCCTTGCGTCCATTTCATTGCCTTCCTCGTCGATGTCCAAAAGAAGGAGAGTATGCAGTCCCATCCTCAGGTTTTCATCGATTGCCTCATACGGACTTGTTGGAAAGAATTTCTCATGCGGAAAGGGGAGGCTCGTAGTCCTTCCAATTTTGTATGACTGGAGGCCCACAAGGCTCGCGGCGGCAGTCAAGATGGAGACGCCGTATACGATTCTAGTGGATATCCCCATCTTTTCGGCCCTCAGCCTCAGCTCCACATGGGTCGTTGCTGTCATCGGGTCGCCTCCAGTGAGGAACCCCACTCGCTTGGATTTGGCGACTTCTAGGATGACATCGCCCTTCTCGACTTCCTCTCGCCCTAGAATTTCAATTCTCTTCCCCAGAAGAGCTTCGATACGTTCTTTGCTTGTGCCGACCAACTTAGAAGTGTAGAACTCAGCGAATAAAACATCGCACGATCGCGCCTCCTCCATCCCCTTTATCGTTATATCCTTCTCGTCAAAGAGGCCTAAGCCTATAAATAGAATCTCTCCCATGGTATCACCAGATGAGGTCTCTGTTCTTGGTTGTTCCTAAAGCCAAAGGTGAGGACGTTCGTAAAAAGCTTTTGGAAATGAACGTCCTCAACAAGGAGTTCGAAATCAAATCCGACACCGAGAAAGTCTTCATGCCAGTGACAAGGGAAGTAAATCTCGGCTTCGAGGTGGTGGAGCGGGAAGCGAAGGCGATCAAAAAGAGCCCGAAATCCTACAAAGAACTCGTTGATGTTCCCGATGAACTAAGGAGCTTTCTTCCAAAATCCTTCGACATCATAGGGGACATCGTCATCATCAAGCTGGCCGAGGAACTCCTTCCTTTCTCTGAGGAATTAGGTCGCGCCATGATGGAGGCATATGAGGGTGTGAGAACAGTAGCGGTTGATGAGGGTGTGAAGGGGGATTTCAGAGTCAGAAAAATCAGAGTCATTTATGGGAATGAATCCCTTGAGACCGTTCATAGGGCCTACGGCGTGGGTTTTGAAGTTGACCTCTCAAAATGCTACTTTTCTCCCAGAATAGCGACGGAAACCTGGAGGATTGCAGGAGAGGTCGAGCGGGATGAAGTAGTCGTGGATATGTTCTGCGGTGTGGGACCATTCACCCTCACTATTGCAAAGCACGCCAACCCTAGAAGGATATATGCGATTGATTCCAATCCGCATGCGATTCGCTATCTGGAGAGGAACATAGCCCGAAACAAAATCGTGAATGTCAAACCCGTTCTCGGGGATTCAAGAGATGTGATGGAAGAGATAATGGACGCTAGCAGGGTTATAATCGACTTGCCGCATTCCTCTTTGGAATACTTCGAACCAGCGATTAGGTCGGTTGGGGAGGGAATCATCCACTACTACGAGATTCTTGATGAGACGGACGTGAAAGATAGGGTTGAGGACCTGAAGGCCATCGCGAATGAAGCGGGGAAGTCAATACATTTGGCGGGAACCAGAAGAGTGAGAAGTTTCTCTCCATCCCAAGCGCATTTCGTTTTTGATCTCGGAGTCTCCTGAAATCTTTGAGATGAGACTATCCAGTTACGAACGAGTCCCTATACGGTTGATTTTAGGGCTGCCCACGTCATCTTCGCGGCATCCACGCTTTCCTTTACATCGTGAACCCGCAGGATTCTCGCACCATTCGCAATGCTCATAGCGAGCATTGCAAGACTTCCACTGAGCCTTTCGTCGACATCTGCATTCAGAACCTTGCCTATGAAGCTCTTTCGGGATGCGCCCACGAGAATCGGAAGACCTAGGCTCTTGAATTCGCTGAGACGGGAGATAATCTCCAGATTGTGCTTCCAAGTCTTTCCGAAGCCTATGCCAGGATCGATGACGATGGATTCTCGGTCTATTCCTTTGTTTTCTGCGTACTCAACCCTCTCACGCAAGAAACGCAGGATGTCAGCGATGACATCATCGTAGCTGGGATTCTTTTGCATCGTCTTCGGTGTTCCTTGCATGTGCATGATTATGACACCAGCATTATTGTCTGCAACGAGCTTCGTCATCTTGGGGCTTCTAAGACCTGTTATATCGTTTATGATATGGACGCCCATCCCCAACGCCTTCTTTGCCACTTCCGGCCTGTAGGTATCCACAGAAATCAGGACACTTATCTCATCGATCACTCCGTCAACAACGGGGGCTATTCTCTGCAGTTCCTCCTTAGCGGGTATGGGATCGGATCCTGGGCGGGTTGATTCCCCGCCGATGTCAATAATGTCCGCCCCGTCTTCCACCAATTGCTTCGCATGAGCTACCGCTCTTTCCGCATCCAAGAACTTACCGCCGTCAGAGAATGAGTCGGGTGTTACATTCACCACCCCCATGACAAGAGGACGGTCTATCTTCACTCTTTTTCCTCTCGCCCTCAGGATGAATCCCTTCTTGGAGTAGTTCTCAAGAGTCTCTCTTATCTCCTCCGCAATTCTCGGACATTTGAACGGTTGAATGGAGAGTTTTCTAGCCGCCCTCTTGAGCTGTCCAATCGTCCCCATAAGAAGGACATCAGTCTCTTTCTCCGTGAGATCCCCTATTCCCCTCGAAACAGCAGCCTCACCACCGGCAGCGAGCATCTCCTGTTTGAGGAATAAGGCTTCTCTTACTCCCACACCTTCCAACTTAATCAGTGTGTGGAGTGCCTTAGGAGTCATTATCTTCATCCCTTTGGAATAGACTCCGATGTCCTTGAGTTCCGTCTCGACCTGCTTTGCCGTTAGGAGTTTGATTATCCTGGAGTTGAACATCAGCTTGCCATCTCGACGGTATTATTTCTGAGTTGTGCTTCTAACTGAGATAACTACCGCACATCTTTGCAGGCTCTGTGTTTCGGTTATACCTGTTGCCGAAAACTTGGAGTCCAGTGTCCAAGAGTGAGTGTCTCTTTGGTTATACCCGTTGCCAAGAATCACCGGTTCTCGCCTTGAGGCGCTGTCTCTTGGTTATGTCTAAATACAGAGATTTCTTTCTATGTGTGAATGAAGGTACTATTCATCCACTCCGATTTCATGGAGTACGAGGTAAAAGAGAAGACAAGATTCGCCGAAGAGATTTCACCTGAGGAGGAAAAAGGAAAGGTGAGCGAGGCCCTTGTCGCCTTTCTAACCGTTGAGAGGGAAGATGAGGAGCAGATTGATGAGGCTTCGACGGTAGCAGTAAATGAGATAAAGGCTGTTGCCGAAGAGCTCTCGGTTAGGAGGATAATGTTGTATCCCTATGCCCACCTCAGTTCTTCAATTGCAGGTCCGACCAAGGCAAAGAAAGCCCTCGGCTTGATAACTGTTGGTCTTAAAGATTTGGGTTTCGAGGTAAGAACTCCCCCCTTCGGATGGTATAAGGCATTTGTACTCTCCTGCAAAGGTCATCCACTGGCAGAATCTTTCCGAGAAATCAAAGTTGGTAAGAAGGTGGAGGAGAAAGCCGAGGAGGATTTCCTTGTCCTCACTCCAGAGGGAGAGGAGTACGACGTACATGAGTACACCGCGGGGGCAGAGGCATTTCAGGTCATGATGAAAAAAGAGGCGCTCAAGGAAGAGCGCGAGGCAGCTGAGAAGCCGTCGTATCTGCGTCTCTGTAAGAAGTTCGGTCTGGAATGGGAACCTATGAGCGATGCGGGCCATATGAGATACAATCCAACCGGCGCATTGATGTTCGATCTCTGTGCAGACTACGCAACTGTTGTTGTCAACTCACTCGGTCTTCCGGTCATGCAGGTTAAGGGGACAAATATGTTCGATCTCTCCGAGCCCGCGGTTTCTGAGCACGCAGACCTCTTCGGCGACAGACTCTACTCCCTGGAAACAGAAAGGAAATCCTTCGTCATGAGATATGCTGCTTGCCATCAGCAGTTCGCGATGATAAAGGACTGGAACATCAGCTACAAACAGTTGCCCTTCGGGGCCTTCGAGGTCGCAGATTCCTACCGCTTGGAACAGTCTGGCGAGACGATGCTCTGTTTCAGGGTTCGAAGGATGAACATGCCAGACCTTCACGTCTTCTGCAAGGATGAGGATGAGGCAAGGGAGTGGTTTCTCCGTCTCCACGATAGAATCATGAAAGAGATCAGAGACCTAGGAAGAGACTACGAAATTCTGATCAACGTGTCCTCAAGGGAGGCGTACAAGAAGGAGAAAGGACTCATTCTCGAGATCCTGAAAAGAGAGGGGAAAGAGGGGCTCATACACTTCTACCTCAGCGGGAAGAACTTCTATTGGACTGTGAACATCGAATACATAATAATGGACGCAATGAAGCGGGAGAGGGAGATTGCAACGGTTCAGATAGATGTAGGTAATGCGGAAAGATTCGATATCACTTTTGCCGACAAGGAAGGGAAGAAGCGCTTTCCGATCATCCTTCATTCGGCAATGCTGGGGACTATTGAGAGATACATCTATACGATTCTGGATACTGCGGTCAGGATGGAGAAGCAGGGAGGAATAGGATATCTTCCTCTGTGGCTGACTCCCGAGCAGGTGCGATTCGTTCCGGTTTCTGACGAGCACCTACAGAGGGCTTCCGAGCTCGCTGAGAAGTTGAAAAACAACTCTGTCAGAGTAGGGATAGACGATACAGGAGGTTCTGTCTCGAAACGCGTCAGAGATGCGAAAACGGACTGGGTCTCTTATCTGATAGTTGTGGGTGAGAGGGAGAGAGAAGGCGATAATCTCGTCGTTTACGACCGTGAGAGAGACGAGGAAAGGGCTATGACTCTCGATGGTCTCCTCAGCGAGATAAGGGTCAAGACGGAGGGAAAGCCCTTCCGCCAGATGTACGTTCCTTCAGAGGTGAGCAACAGACCTCAGTTCTAAAAAATAAAAAAGGGGGGAGGAGGTCATCGTAATTTCTCCTCAAAAAAAGAGGAGGAGGGTCATCGTCAGGTGACTATTGATACTCCGTGATTGAGGAGGGGTTCATCGTCATAGACTAGTTGTCCTGATGTAGGACTGAGGAGGTTAGGCGAGTGCACCCCAGTTATTATGCTCATGACTCTGATCACGCCTTCAAAATCAGGGTCCAATCTAGCTCCAAATATCACGTTTGCGTCCTCGCTGAGCTGGGAGGATATTCCATCTACCACCGCGTAGGCTGTTCCGAGCGACAGATTGGGTCCGGAGGTTAGGTGAATCAAGGCACCGCTCGCATCAGTGTAATCGATGTCAAGCAATGGGTTGTTAAGGGTCTCCACGATAACGCGCTCTGGGTCATCAGCGGTATTCTCCCCATACAAGATCGTTGCAGTCTGACCCGTTGACATCATCGTCTTTACGTCTGCAAAGTCCAAGTTGATGAGTGAGGGAAGAGTTATCGTCTCCGTTACTCCCCTGATAACCTCGGAAATCAACTGATCCATAACGCAGAATGCCTGCTCAACGGGAAGATCTGGAACCATTTTGACGAGCCTGTTGTTGTCAAGAACAATGACGCTGTCACAGTGGCGACGGAGCTTCTCCAGGCCTTCCCTCGCTTTCCTGCATCTTCTCTTCTCGGCATCAAAGGGCGTGGTTGCAATAGCGACGACGACAGAGCCCATGCTCTCAGCAAGTTTCGCGACGACTGGAGCCACTCCTGTCCCTGTGCCACCCCCCATCCCAACAGTGATGAACGTCATATCCGCCCCGCTTATGACCCTCCTGAGGTCATCCTCAGCAAGGAGAGCGCAACGTTCTCCGACCTCGGGAGAACCACCGGCCCCCATGCCGCGGGTAATAGCTCTGCCAATGAGGGCCTTCTTGTCTGCTTCAGTACGATCGATGTGCATCTTATCGGTGTTGATTGCGACTGTTTTGGCACCGTGGACTCCTATCCGCTTAAGTCTGTCCACACTGTTGTTTCCGGCGCCCCCGCAACCTACAACGAGAATCCTTGGCTTTCCGAAATCTATGCTCATCTCGAAACTCTTTGCTTCCTCTACCAGATGATTCAGGCCCATCTTCTCACCGTTCGTTAGAGTATGGAGGGAATGCGTTTCGCATTCCTCCTTCGTGCATCCCAGGTCGTTGCCTTCCAGGCTAGTCCCTTTTTCTTTCTACCACCTCAGATAACCGCCTCCGAATGTATTCGCGCACGGCGTTCCTAACCGCATCTTCAACGGAAACTGAGTCGCCGCTCTTTACGAGCTGTTCCAGATTCACCACATTTCCCTTCGGAAGCTCGATGGTCATCTTGCGGATGTAGTCGGGTGCGAACTGCTGGTCTATGAAGTTGTTGATTGCGGCTCTGACAGCATCGGATATTGTGGCAAACAGACCGCTCTCCACCAGCGCATGGAGAGCATTCACTTGTTCACTTGGCACCCTGACAGTAACTCTCTCTGATTCCGACGCCATGTTGGTTCCCTGTAGGTCTCGTCGGACATGCGTTTGGTATTTGTCCGACAATTGTCGGTAATAGCGTATGTGGTATAAATAACTTCCGAATACTGTAGCTTCATCCCGAAATGATGGAAGGTTTTTCAAGTCGTCCTCTGTCATAGCAGATGTCTAGATGGGATAGAATCGCTTAAGAGACCGTGATTCCTCTCCCTAAAGGACAAAAATAAGAAGTGGAAATGGCATATACTCTATCCCTATGTTTGTAAGGGCGGTCTGTGGTCTTTCCCATCCCATATTCTAGGCGGGTTGCCACAGGCCGATACCCAATTCCTCGGCCCTTTGGATATAAAGAACCTGTTTCAAATCGTATGCAAGAACCTTGAGAGCGAGTTCCTTCTTCTGCATCCACTTCCTTCGACTTCTCAGAAAGCTCTGCCATCTCCTCTTTATGGAGGAGAATATGCTCTCTATTATGCTCCTCAGATGGTAGATTGCAAGCCACTTCTCAGGATCATTCTTGAACTCCTGGAAGGACTTCCTCCATGCGGGATATCTCTTTGATTTGGCGGTCGCATTGTCCTTGAATCGGATGTATGGGATGCCCTTTCTGTCGAATACTATCTGGCAGTTGATTCTGGACGAATATGCCTTGTCCGCAAACACCTTCCCAAGCTCTGGAAGGTGCCTTATCAGCTTCTCCAGTTCCTTGGAGTCGGACTTGTTCCACTTCGTTATGGTGAAGTAGTGTATCACCCCATTTTCGACATCCGCTATTATGTGCAGTTTGATGTTGTCCTTCCTCCTGTTCGTTCTCCTTATCCTTATGTCGAACCATCTGCTGCTTGTCAGTAGGCT
>JBHIFI010000035.1:0-16033 GCA_046761005.1 Thermoplasmata archaeon | reverse complement strand
CTATCCATGACTCATGCTGGCAATGTTACCCAAGAATTGCTTTGGCCTAGGACACAGTCTCCAACTATTTCCCCCTCTTCCACATCTTAATGAAATCCAGACCTCTCCACATGTCGAATAGGAAAGTTATTTGATTCATTCAGACCATGACCACGCAATGAAGGTCTCGGACCTCGAAATGGATCCCAGGATAACTGACATACTTTCGGAGGAGGGCATCGAGGATCTGTATCCGCCGCAGGCCGAGGCCATAAGGCCAGCCCTCGACAGCAAGAACCTCGTTCTTGCAATGCCGACAGCGAGCGGGAAGTCTCTCGTGGCCTATTTGGCGGTTATTCAGTCCATTCTCCGAAAGGGAAAGGCCCTCTATATCGTCCCACTGAGGGCACTTGCATCCGAGAAATACGAGGATTTCAAGGCATTCGAGAGTATGGGGGTGAGGGTCGGAGTTTCGATAGGAGATTACGATGCTCCTGATCCCACACTGGAGAAGTTTGATGTTATTATCGCGACCTCTGAGAAGGCCGATTCTCTTCTCAGGCACAGAGCTCATTGGTTGAAGGAGCTCACCGTCGTGGTAGCGGACGAAATCCACCTCATCGATGACCCGGGAAGGGGACCGACGCTTGAGGTGACTCTCTCGAAGCTGAAGCAGATTAATCCGAGAGCACAGATACTCGCACTTTCTGCGACGATAAAGAACTCTGATGAGATTGCCAAGTGGTTGAACGCCGAGCACATTGCCAGCGACTGGCGTCCCGTCCCCCTCAAGGAGGGTATCTTCTCCGAAGGCGAGATTTCCTTTGTGGACGGCTCGAAAAAGAGAATTGAAGAGAACGCGGACGATGTCAGCTCCCTGGTTCTTGATGTCGTCAAAGGCGGAGGACAGTGCCTAATATTCGTGAACACGAGAAGGTCGAGTGAATCGCTTTCAGGGCGCATCGGAACTTTTCTCAAGGACATCTTGGAACCAAGAACCTCGAAGAAGTTGGCAGTTCTATCCAGGAAGCTTCTCACTAGGCAGGACGAGCCTACATCACTTGGTGCTAGGCTTTCCAGAAGAGTAAGATACGGAGCGACCTTTCATCACGCGGGCCTTACGAATGAGCAGAGAAAAATGGTGGAGGTTAATTTCAAGAGCGGTCTTATAAGATGCATAGTCGCAACCCCGACCTTGGCCGCGGGTATCAATCTTCCCGCCAGAAGGGTGGTGATAAGGGACCTGACGAGGTTCGACATCAACTACGGCAACGTTCCCATACCTGTGATGGAAATAAAGCAGATGTCGGGGCGGGCTGGAAGGCCGCAGTACGACAAGGAAGGGGAGGCAATACTTCTGGCTAAGAAGCCAGGCGATAGCAGCTTCATAATGGAGAACTATCTCCTTCGGGAGCCAGAGTCGATAGATTCAAAGCTGGGACAGAGGCCCGCTCTCAGAATGCACATACTTTCCTCGGTGGCAACAGGTCATGTCAGGAATGAGGAGGAGCTCTATTCCTTCATAGAGAACACATTCTTCGCTCAGAAGACGGATGTCTGGACAATCTCGGACCTGATTGACGACGTTCTCGAGTTCCTCGTCGATGAGGACTTCATCGAGGCCGGGGACAGGTACAGGGCGACCTTATTTGGGAAGAGAACATCTGACCTGTATATCGACCCTCTCTCTGCCGTAACGCTCAGGAATGCTCTTGGCGGGAAAAGCGAATCGATATTCGCCTACCTTCATGCGATTTGTGCTACGCCTGATATGCCATCTCTCTATCTTAGGCGACCCGATTATGAGTGGGTGGAAGAGCTGGCGATGAACGAGGAATACCTGATAGACTATGATGACTATGAGTTCTTCCTCTCCGAGGTGAAGACCGCCGCGCTTCTTCAGAATTGGATTGATGAGGTGTCCGCAGATATCATGACGAAGAGGTTCAACATCGGGCCCGGCGATATTCGAAGATGGGTCGACATGGCAGAATGGCTGACATACTCCATGAGGGAGCTCTCAAGACTCTTCGACAAGTCAAAGACGAGGATTCTGAGCCCTCTGATGCCCAGGATAAGGTATGGTGTGAAAGAGGAGCTTCTCGATCTCGTTTCCCTTAGGGGAATCGGACGCGCTAGGGCTAGGTCCCTCTACTCCCACGGATACAAGACCCGCCAGGACCTCAAGAAAGCTGACCCACGCGACCTCCACAGGGTCCCCCTCATAGGAGCCACGATCGCGAGGAACATAAAGCTGCAACTGGGAGAATCGATTCCGGGAGAAGAGGAGGAGGAGATGGAGGGGCAATCTATTCTGCACGATTTTCAAGCGGAATAGGTTTTTATCTGTCATTTGCAGTTCACAAGCTCTAGTCCTCGTCCTACAAGAAGTGACAATGGAGGAGTATCCGTATGGTTCTCATAGCAGGAATGAGTGGAAGAGTTTCCGATGCCGAGGAAATTCTCCAGGCCGCGCGTGAGTCCTGCGGGAAAGAAGGTAGTGTCCAGCTGATGAGGGCATCCATGGTATTCGGTCGCATCCACCTTGAGTCTGCCGCCGACCACGCCATTCGTTCTTTTGAACAAGGAAGAAACAGTTCGAATTCCCTGGCAACCGAGACGTTGCTGTATGCATCTGGCACGCGACAAATAGACAAGGCAATAGAAAAGATGGGGATCAGGGAGGGCGATACGGAGATTGCACTAGTGGCCTTCGGAGATTTCAGCCTTGGCAGGTTCCTGAAAACGGTGAGCTTTACGCAGGATGACAGCGTCCTTGAGGGCGACACGACAATGCTCTCTGACTTCGGCATCAGTGAGAAGGAGATCTCATCGGTTCCTGAGTCAAAGGCATTCGACCTCGTTCTCGAACGAGTGGCACTGGTGGACCTGCTCAAATAGAATTCTTATATAGTCAGGGTTTTATGCAAATTCAAGCGGGGGTACCCGAGTCTGGTCAAAGGGGCAGGGCTTAGGACCCTGTGTCGTAGGACTTCAAGCGTTCGAATCGCTTCCCCCGCACTGATTACATGGCCTCTCGAAGTTGTTGCCGATATGCGGATTCCTCACCGCTCCCGGTGGTTACTCCCGCAGGGATGGATTTCAATTACATGTCAAGAGAGAGTATTTCTTCTTGTGGTGAAATCTCCGTTTTGGTGTAGTCCTATGTCGCCTAGGATACGCAGGGCTGAGTTCCGTGCGCGAAGACGCAAGAGGACGTTGGAATTAGTGGCTTTCGCCGTTATTGGGATAATTCTGGCTTCATCTGTTGCAGCTTTCAGAGCCGATCAGATTTACCTGGCAGGTCGCGGAAACACAACTCTTTGGGTGCCAGATCGATTGTATACCGACATTCCAACTACGCTCTTGGTGCTCGCGACGACATCTGAAGGAGCACCTGTGGCCAATCAAGATGTGACAGTCGATCTCATCACATCTGGCGGAGTGAGTCGCCTCTATGCAGGTCGCACTGGACCCGATGGTGTTGCGTTACCGACGGTGATCGCTCCCACAGGTGATGAAGAGGGCAAGCTTGTCGTCGCGTCTGGAGGAGATGTCGTCACCCGCACAGTCAGATTGGCCTCTAGCGTACGCATCTTCCTTTCTACCGACAAGCCCATCTACCAACCAGGCCAGACTGTTCACATAAGAACTCTCACATTCGAAGGTGAGGCGTCAGCTGTCTCAACCAGGGAAATCACCCTTGATGTAATTTCGCCCGATGGCGATAGGATATTTCGAAAGGCGCTTGACCCCAATGATTTCGGCATAGCGAGCTTCGATTACCCGTTGGGAGCCATTCTCCCTCTGGGAACCTACAAGCTTGTGGCTGAGGTCGCGGGTTCAACCGCCAGCGCAGCCTTCGTGGTGAAACATTACGTCCTTCCCAAATTCAGAGTGAGCCTCCAAGGTGTCAAGGGCTGGTACGCTGTGGACGAATCAGTTAGCGGTGAGGTCCTTGCGGAATACTTCTTCGGCAAGCCCGTTGATGGTCATGCGACTTTGCAACTCTTCTATGTGGAGGATGGATACGAATCAGTCGGGAGCGCATCGACACTACTGATAGAAGGACACGGGTCGTTCAACATTCGGCCAAGATGGGATTCAATACCAGACAATCCCAGGGGCTATTTCGGGCTGAATGTCACCGCTGTGGACCAAGCGGACCAGGTAGTCCTCAAGACGGTAAGGCTGCCAGTGGCTCAATATCCCATTCTCCTTACAGTGGTCGAGGACTCAAATGTAATCGGTGCCACGTCCACATGCTATGTCATTGCCAGGTACCCAGATGGAACTCCGGTCGCCTATGCGGATGTTGAGTACCGCCCTCCCGGATATTCGACCTCATACACTAAGACCGATGACCGTGGAGTGGCTCGCTTTTCTTTCAGCTTCAGAAGGGACGGCACAATGAGAATCGTCGTGAGCAAGGGATCCGATTCCTCTTGGGTTGAGCTCAGTCAAGTCGGAGGTGAGGGCGTCAAGGTCGTGTCCGATAAATCGAGCTATGATGTAGGCGACGAAGCTCACTTCGACATATTCTATGAGGGGCCTCCCTCAACACCTTGGGCATATTATGAGGTTTCCTCTCGGGGGTTCGTCATAGCAACTGGCAGGGTGGAAATCCAATCAGGTCGCGGATACTTCACACTGCCCATACGACAGGATATGGTGCCCCAAGCTAGAGTGAAGGTTTACAAGATTGGCACGAATCTGCAGGTCTTCAAGGACGTGCTCATTCTACCCGTGGGCACATTGAACGAACTCAAAGTGATCATTACGACAGAAAAGCCGCAGTACCGTCCTCACGAGCCCATCACGATTTCCTTCGCTGTCAGTGACCAAGGTGAACCCATCGTTTCTGCCCTTGGTGTTTCCATTGTGGATCAAGCTGTCTTCGAGGTGGGCGCCCTTCCAGATGAATTGGAGGAGGCCCTCCGCGGTCTCGACCGCATCAGCCCTGAAGAGGAAATCATTGATTACCTGTACACCGACGAGGCTGTTGTGACCACACTCGCACCTCCTGTTGTCAAGGAATCGAGTGAAAGCAATTCGACGATGATATCCACATATGCGTATCACGCTCAAAAGGCAGCAGAGATTAGGGCTGCTAGCCTCTCTGGGTTGTGGCAGGGCCTCTTTTTGGCCATGACGGCGGGCTATATGGGCCTAATCTACGTCATAATCAGGTATCCTGAGGGCCGCTCCGCTTCTTTTGCTACCCTTGTGATAACACTCGTGACCGTTGCCTTGGTCTTCCCCCTGTACACGATGACCGGTGGTCTCATCGGAGGCACGACTACATCGCCCGCCGGGGAACCTGGGACGTTTGGGGAGCCCTCTGAATCGGATCTCGGAGGCGAATGGTGGCGGTTGGGTACTGCCATCGATCTTGACGAGGAGACCTCCTCTTTGGACGCCCAGATGGAGTACACTGTTCGTCAGCCTACAAGGGTCAGGCACTTCTTCCCTGAGACGTGGTATTGGCATCCCTCTCTCATCACCGATGAAATGGGGGAGGCCTCCATCTCGCTTACCACCCCAGATTCCATCACTTCCTGGCAGGTGGGAGCAGTAGCTTCCACCAAAGATGCCCGCCTCGGCGCTGGCTTCAAGGACATCACGGTCTTCCAAGAATTCTTCGTCGAGCCAGATGTGCCGCTGGCGGCAGTTGTAGGCGATGAGTTTCCTCTGCGCGTTGCCGTCTACAACTACTTGGAAGAGGCGAACCAAGTCCTCGTGACGCTGGACAATGCTTCCTGGCTTACGATTTTGGACGGCGACCAACGCCTTCTTGACCTATCACCCAACTCCGTCCAAAGCACATACTTCACAATCAGACCAGAAGAGTTTGGCGTTCATTCATTCCTTATTACTGCGGGAAACGCTCGAATCAGTGATGCTGTCCAGCGGAATCTCACCGTAGAGCCGAAGGGACGATGGGTGGAGAGGGTATTCAGCGGGAAGCTTGACAACGATGACGATGCCACTGTGATGTTTTCCCTCAATCCGAATAGGGTCCCCGAAAGCGAGACTGCAATTGTGAAGGTGCAGGCGGGAGTCACTTCCTTCTTCCTCGACGGTGCTGAGAGCTACATCGTCTTTGTTTCGGGCTGTGGTGAACAGTCTACGTCTAGACTCTCGGTTGATGCGGCAGCCTACAAACACTTGCTGGATGGTGGAAAGTCGCCTGAAGAACTGGCACCTTACGAACAGACCATCATTGAAGGAATTCAGCATGAACTCACTTTCGTGAAGAACAACCCCGATGGGCCAGGCAGAGCCGTCACATGGTACTACCAACCCCCGCCCGATAAGTGGCTAACAGCTTGGGCACTTTTCGCCTTCAGAGATCTGAAGGAAACCGGTTTCGATATAGATGACCGCCTCATAGAGGACATACAGACCTATTTGGTCAGCACCATGGAGTCGGATGGTTCCTTCGTCTTTCCTGATGTGGGTCACTGGTCCATAAATTCAGAGCTTAGGGGTGAGCGAGTGGCTGCAACAGCTTATGTGCTGCGGGCCCTGCTTTATAGTGGCTACGAGCACGATAGCAAGACAAGCAAGGCCCTGAGCTACATTGAGAATCACTTGCAGATGGACGACAGTGCCTTCACTCTCGCACTCGCCCTCACAGCTATGGAGATGGCAGGCGGTAGTAGAACTCTGAGGGACCAAGCGGCACAAGAGCTCCTGTCCCTTGCGAAAGACGGGGGCAACGGCACTCTTTATTGGGAATATGAGGCGAGCCCGCCTGGAGAAGAACCCCGCATCACCTACTACTACGGGCGGAACGTCATCGAAACTACCGCATATGCTGTCATCGGTCTATGGGAACATGGTGGATATCGCGACAAGGCCCAGGCGGGTGTCAGGTTCATGCTGACACATCGTGATACTGGTCACTGGGGTTCGACACATGATACGGCCGTGGCATTCCAAGCCCTATCCGTGGTCGGCGGTTCAGCCCTTGGCGAGATCGCGATCAGGGTGCAGATCGATGGTGGTCCAGTCGCTGAGACCACTTTCACGGAGGAGGACGAGGATCGAACCTATCTGGTGGATATCACGGATTACTTGTCCGAGGCTATGGAAGTTGAACTTTACTCCTCAGGTCAAGGGTTGCTGGTCTATCAAGTAGTCGTGCGGGAGAACATTCCAGAAACTTCTTTGGATCCACTGCCTTCACCTCTCCTTTTCACGGTGGACTTCGACAAGACGGAATCGAAGGTGGGGGACATTGTCACAGGCCAAGTCACTGTGGCATACGTAGGTGACAGAAACGCGACCAAGATGGTTCTAGTAGATCTGAGGGCACCCGTTGGAATGTGCTTCAAAACCGATGAGTTCGAGGCTTTTCTTGCGAGAGGTGTCATCGGCATGTACGAGGTCTCCTGTCAGCAGGCGCTAGTCTACTTGGAGAACCTAGAAAGGGACGTGCCAATTGAATTTGAATTCACTCTCAATGCGATCCAGCCGATTCGCGCAACGCTCCAGGGTATGAACGCTTTCGATATGTATGACCCTATGGCCGTCGCCTACCTAGATCCCTTGGAGATTGTGGTCGAGGAGTAGAATCGCCTCAAAGGTGGTATTCCACCTTCCTATGGACCGTATACCAATATCTTAAAGAAGGGTGATGGAAATAGAGAGAGTTGTGGCAGAGGGTGGAGGGGCCCAAGGGCCCAGCTTTCGGCGATTTCGCGCCACGGTAAGAGACCGAATCCTCATTCACCTCCTCGATTACACGAAACACAGACATCTAGCTGAGGCACCATTTGAGACGACTCAAGCGGGTATTGCAGAGGTTATATCAGCCCTTCGAAGCCATGTTTCCATGGTTCTCGCGTCCCTCATCGATTTGGGAATGGTAGAGGAGAGGCTAAGCCACATTGGGGGTGAGGTGCGCCGCAAGAAGGCTTACTTCCTGACTTCAAAGGGGCTGTCTGAAGCTGAGCAGACTCGCGAGAAGTTCCTCAAGACCCCAGTTGTTGTGTACGTCGATGGGAATATGGAAGAAGTCGAAATAGGGGATATCGACGAGATTCTGGGTGGGACTTACTATCTCGTGGATATCCTCGTTTCTGTGGACGAGACAGGGGTCCTCGATCTGGAAGCCCTCACAGGTCAGAAGGCCGAGACGACGGTGGTTTTCACCGCTCCGCTCGTGGGGGTTTCCTGTCCCCAATGCTTATTCAACTTCTTGGTGCAAGCAGTTTCTGGCGTCAAGGACAGCTACACGATTTGCCCGAGCTGTTCCAACACCATCCCTCTCGCCGGACAAGTACTGGGCTCTCCTAAAACTGAGGAATTGCACCCTCCTAGCACAGGACCAATACTCGCTGCTGCCTCCGTACTTGTTATTGCAGCGGCTCTTCATGTCGTGGCACCCTGGTACTTCTGCGGTATTTCTTTGGCGGGCCTCCTTCTGGCCGTCGTTCTTCTGGCTGCAGGTTACCCTGCTTTGAGAGAGGACAGCCGCCAAACCCGTATGGCCATCCTCGCCTTCTTCACTTCTCTCGGTCTGTATCTTGCAATAACGCTGAAGATCTTCTTGACCCACACCCTAGAACCCATCCTCTTCGCCTATTCCCTCTACGTCATGGGGCCCTTCTTCGCTCTCGTCCTGGTGCCGAGGCCTATCCCGAAGAGGTACAGAGAGGAGTTGGCCATGGCCGGTGGAGTGTTCCTTTCCATTATCGGTGTGGTAATCGCCTTCTTGCCTAGCTTTCTTCCTTGGACGGAATACCATGCTATTATCTGGCTCCTACTGGGTTCTTCTGCCTTCATGTACGGTTATGAAAACGCCCGACCGGTTGAGAACATGAGGGAGTTGTTGTTCGCTGGAACAGGGGCATCCATGCTCGTACTGGTCGTGATAGCCTTCTTCCTCGCTTTCGATAGCATATCCGCCCTGGAGGCACTAGTTGCGGGTATGTGGTTCGCACTGGGAGTTCTTCTGCTTTCAACGAGGATACTTCCTTCTACCAGCACGAAGGGAATAGGAGACACCCTCCTTGCCGCTCTTCCCCTCTGTCTTGGCGTGCTATTTGTATTGTTGGGGGCTCTGGTCCTCATGCAGCAGCTCTTCGTCGAGGGAGGCCTTGAGCTTTTGGTTGGAGCTCCGCTTATCTGGTGGGGACTTGCGAGCATTCCCCGCTCCAATTGGAAGATGTGGGTTATCATCTTCGCGTATATTATGATTGCAGAACTTCTTTCCTTCTGGACTTTTTTCCGGGCGCCCGCTTAGACTTCTTTCATCGAGGTTTCCAAACCATCACAACGATTCTGATGCTCAACTTGGACCTCATTCGGCAGAAAATCCAAGGGATTCGAAATGAGGAAACCATTATCTTCGTTGGTGTATTGTGTGCGAGAGAAGAATCACTCCATTGCATATAGGTGAGAAGATGACTTTGTATGAGTTCGAGGGAAGAAAACCTGCCATAGGAGAATCTTCATTTATCAGCGAAAGCGCTACCATAATAGGAAGCGTGGAGATAGGGGAGGGTTGTTTCATCGCTCCAGGTGCGAGAATCAGGGGCGACTATGGGCATATACGAATAGGAGACAATACCAGCATTGAGGACAACTGCGTTGTTCATGCAAGACCTGGAGAGGAATGCACAATCGGTGAATATGTGACGATAGGCCACAACGCTACGATTCACAACTGCGCAGTAGGTGATTTTGCGGTCATCGGGATGTCTGGCACTGTCAGTGATTATGCACAGGTTGGGAAATGGGCGGTTGTGGGCGAGGGTGCCGTAGTCACCAACAAACAGGAGATCCCTCCAGGAAAGATTGCGGTTGGGATTCCCGCCAAAATCATCGGTGACGTTTCCGAGGAATACAAGGAACAGTGGAAGAGCTTCAAGGAAATCTACGTTGGCTTCGCAAAGGAGAGGTATTCGAAAGGTCTGAGAAGACTTTCGCTATAGTCTTCAACTGATAGGGTTGATTCAAATGGTTGAGCTTCCTGAGAAATTCCTTATGTGGAACTACTACCCGCGAAGAAGAACCTTTCTTCGGATTCTTAGAGGAGAGAAAACGGATATGAACGAGTTCTTTCTTGATAGTACGAGGCACAATCCTGCTCTCGCAACCGCCTCACTCTCCTCAAATGGAACAGTAGACGTGAACGCGAAGATCGTAGGAGCTGGTTACGTTGTGAAAGAGCAATTGCTCAAGGATGCGATTGAGGAGCTCTTGACGCACATAGAAAAGGGAGACGGTGAATTTGAGAGGACGGAGTCAAAGAAGGAGAGGAGAGAGTTCTTTGAGGGTTATCAGGCACGGGGAATGAGGGTTCTTCTGAAGGTCCTGTATTTCGGTCCCAAGAGGGCGAAAGAACGCCTCGATTTGACCAAGATGTCCACTCTCGAACTCGCTCTAAATATCCCACACTCATCGAAACACACTTGGTCGAACGTCCAATTTTCTCGCAAAGCCTGTCTCGTCTTCTACCGCCCGCCCAATATCAGCTTTGAGCTGAGAGGTGAGATCGAGATTCACACAGATTCGGATTACCGGGATTTCGTAAACTGCGTCCACGATAGCTTTCACTACACTCCTCAGGACCGGAGGAATGGGAGGCCTGCCTACATATTCAGCGTTGAAGAGGTTTATGATAACAGCCCAACGGAAGAGGGATTCGGGAAGAGAATCGCCTAGAGCGACAGCCTTTAATCGTTTCAGATTATTCTCCATTGGGTACCCATGGAACTCGTTGAGGCCATAAAGAACAGAAGGAGCATCAGGCGATTCAAGGACAGAGAAGTTCCCAGAGAGATCGTTGAGAGGATCTTGGATACAGCAAGATGGGCACCCTCAGGAAACAATGTTCAGCCCTGGCGCTTTATTGTCGTGACGGAGAAGGGAAAAATCGAGGAACTCTCGGAGGCAGCAAATCAGGGGTGGATAACCACCTCTCCCATGGTAATAGTCTGCCTGGCGGATTTGAATGTGTACGGCCGATACGGATCCTACTCCAGCTTCCAGCCTCTTGTCGAAGTAGGAATGATCGAGGATATGGATTTCTCCGAGTTCAAAGAGAAAAGGGAGGGGTTGAGTGAGCAAGAGAACAGAACGGCCAAGACGCTTAACTCCTTTCTCAATGTTGCAATAATAATAGACCACATCACTCTCCTTGCTCATGAGGAAGGACTGGGAACGTGTTGGGTGAGATTGTTCAATGCAACCAGCGTGCGGAGGATACTCTCCATCCCGAAGAACTACACGATCGTCGCTTTGCTTCCGATCGGTTATCCAGATGAGAGCTGTAAGGCGAAGAGCCGCCTGGAAGTTGTCGACCTCGTCCTCCGCTGGGAATAATGCGGTGCTCAGAATGAAGATAGGCGTAATGTCAGTTCAGGGTGCAGTGTCCGAGCATGTTGAGATGACTAACCAGGCTCTTCGGGATTTGGGACGAAAAGGAAGTGTGGTTGTAGTCAAGAAGAAAAATCAGATGGAGGAAATCGACTCCCTCATCATACCTGGCGGAGAGAGCACGGCCATATCAAAGCTTATCGACAAGCAAGAGCTTGGAGGCCTGACAGTCAAGAGGGGGCAAGAGGGGATGCCCATAATGGGAACATGCGCAGGCTGCATACTCATGGCTAAGGCGGGAGACGAAGAGGTGCAGAAGACCGACACGAAGCTTCTCTCATTGATGGATATGAAGGTCGTCCGAAACGCCTTCGGGAGGCAAAGGGAATCCTTTGAGGTGGAAGTCGATATCTCTCTCTTTGAAGAGGGTTTTCCTGGAGTCTTTATCAGGGCTCCAGCTATAACAGATGTGTGGGGTGATTGCGTGGCATTGGCTAGAGTGGATAAGCATATAGTAATGGCCCAACAGAGGAATTTTCTGGCGGTTGCTTTTCACCCCGAGCTCTCTGGAGATTCTCGTATTCACAGATTCTTTCTCGACCTCTAGGCGAACAACCTGAGGAGGAGAAAAACCGCCCCTGAGAGGGTGAAGGCAATGATAAGGCTGTAGAGTGTATTCATTCTTAGGGTGGAAACCGTGGAGCTCACGACAGTTGAGAGCCTCGCAGCGCTCTGATGACCGAAAATCTTGAATCCATCTATGGTCCCCATATTTGCCCCGACCTCAACATTCTCAAGGTCTTCCAGCGCCCTTTCCAGCGCGCTCCTAGTCTTTCTCACTATGAGGTCATGACCGATTTTCCATCCAACGGGATTGTAGCCTCCTATCGTTGCATTTACCGAATGATTGTCTGTTGTGAGAACCTCGGCGTCGTCCACGAGGCCTCGGGCTACTGCCAATAGTTTCTCTCTCAGGCCCGAGATCATATTGTTTCCATCATAGAGCAGATACGCGACCCTTTGGCCATTCGTCTCCACCACCATCACTTGAATTCCCATATCTCCAAGACCATCTCTCTCGCTCGCGAACCCAGATTCCTGTGCTATGCCTATCCTGACTCCCTCTGTCCTGGATTCCAAGGCCTTCTTGGAAACATCCCTCGAGGATTCCACTATGTCTTGAGCCGCCTGGGACCCAAACAGAACGAGGCCGCTGCCCTCCTCCAAGCAGTTGTGGGCATCGATGAATATAGCCTCCCGCGCGCCTGCTGTCTTACCCTCGCTTGCCGCGGCGTAGCCAGTAGAATAATCTATATCATCCGTCGGATTGGGAGCCATTCCTCCTATGATGAGAATGGAATCGCCGAACATCTGCGCGGAGGTATGCGCCATCCCCTTCCTGCTCCTGACGAAGAGGCCACCCTCCTTGGAATACTTGACCTCTTTGAGAAGATGCCTAACCTCAGCAGATATCTTCCTGCACTCCTGGCTCGTTGGCGGGTTGTAGTCATGGGTCGCTGGGCCATGAGGAACGAGAAGGTTGGCGGTCAGGTCTCCGAGATCCTCAAGCAATTTCGTGGGGAGATCACTCCCACCGAGCTGACCAAAGGGACCTGGATGGACGTACGGAACGACCATCAGTGCCTTGACACCCTTCTCTGTCCTAAAGGAAACGATACCTACCCAAGCAGCGATGGGAAGGGAGAAGGAGTGAAAGAAGTTCTCAATCTCTTTGACCCTCCTATCTCCTCCCTCTGTCATGTAATCTAGAAGAAAGGAAACCATCTTGATGCCATCGACACCGAAGCTGTGCTTGAAGGGTAGATTGGCGCTGACTATGAAGAGGGAAGCCCCCAGTAAGAATATCAGGAAGAACATTGCAGACAGAGCAAGGCTCATAGCGTCCAGACCGTAGAGAATCCATATTGCAACATAACTGAATATGGGCTGAGTGGAGGCAACAGGAAGGGATTTCATCATGCTGGGCTGGGAGGTGGTGCAAAGGGTGATTTGTCTAATCCACAAAGTGGAAGATACCCCGAATATGAGGGCGGGAACGAGAACGCCTCCACCATCATTGAAATACATTACAACTTTCGAGAGTGCGAAGATTGCCGACATCATGGCGAGCGAAACGAAAACGAGAAGAAAGGAGCGTCTCACATAGTGTCTACCTCCGAGGATCTGGGCCAGGGGCGTGGAGAGAATCGCTGCTAGAAGGGAAGGGATGGCAAACGCGAAGACACCTAGACTGAGGGCGTCCCAGTTGATCCCGAGAAGTAGGACTCCAATGGCAAATGAGATGAGGACTATTGGCGCAAGCAGTATCTTGGGGTCTGGGGCCCTAAAGAGCCGCCTCGTGAGTCTGGCCATTTCCTGCTGGACTACCTGAGGACTTGCGGACTTCAGGCTTCTCATTGATTCCCTCTCTTGATGGCATCTAATATTCCTCTTAAGCTCGCCAGATCCCGAGTCCTTTCAACGGCTGTCCCAGTTACGACTATGTCTGCTCCCGCTTCTATTAGCTGCGCTGCTCTTCCCCTGCTACTTATTCCTCCACCCACGACGAGAGGTATTGATATTTCTTCCTTGACCGCCCTCACAATCTCCGTGGGTACAGGAGCTGGAGCGCCCGAGCCCGCTTCCAAATAGAAGAGATCCATCCCCAAGTATTCTGCAGCCAAACCATATTTCACTGCAAGCTGTGGCTCATCTCGTGGTATGGGGTCTGCACGCCCAACCTCACCAACCTTCATTCCAGGCTCAACGATTACATACCCCATCGATATCGTTTCAAGTCCGATATCCTTGACCTTTTTCGCGGCTTCAACCTGCTCGCCCACTAGGAGCCTCGTGCTCTTGGAATTGAGCATGCTCATGAAATAGATGGCGTCTGCGTATCTGCTTATCGTGTGGGCTCCCGCTGGAAAGAGAATGACTGGAACCTTCGTCACTTTCTTTATGCCCCTAACGGTATCGTCCAAACTCTGCTGAGTGACTCCCGTTGACCCACCAACCATAATGGCATCAGTGCCCATGTCTTCCATGGTTCTCGCCATCTCACTGGCTTCTTGAGGGGACTGATTCTCTGGGTCTACGAGAGTCATGTGAACCCTCTCTCCCTGCAACCTCTTTTTCAGATATCGGAGCACCTTCAACCAAAGCCTCCCTTTGTCCCCGGTCCATTGGGATACCGCAACGAGTTTGTTGAGTAAACGCCTCCATATATAAATGTTAACCACCCGCTCGAAGAGAAAGCCATATGTGCTCTCCCATATCGATATCAGGACAGTTTAAATACTCTTAAACCAATCAATTACACGAAAAAGCTGGGTGAGAGAAAAGAGTAGCCAAAGCTCAGGCGGACCTCAATCCCTGCTCATGCATAATCTATCACAAACGAAAGTGGATGAGGGAATGAAGCTCTTTCGGAGAAAGAAGGACAGAGAGGAGATTCAAAGGGAACTTCGGATAGCGGGAGCTGCGGTCGAAAAGAGTAAGGGGTCGGGAGCGGACAGCACATCAGTGAGGCAACTCCTAGAGAAGGCGAGGGTGTGCTTTGAGGATGGCAAACTCGAAGAAGCCCGAACATACATCAGCCGGGCAGAGAAGCATGCGGACATGCTTGGAAGGAAGTACTTAGGCGCCAGGAAGAGCATCGCAGAGCTCTTCAAGCGGATCCAGAAAATGAAAGAGTTGGGCATGAATACTTATGAATTTGAAGCCTACCTAGCAAAGGCCAAGAAGCGAATGGAGGAAACTATCGAGGAGAATGGTGTCTCTATTCCCAACTACGGTGGAGCTCGGAGAATTGCTACGAAGGCAGCCAAGATAGCCCTGAAGGAGATGAGGGAGTACGAGTCAGCATCCAATGCTATCTTTGTTGCCAATATGATTCTGGAGAACACCATGAAATCCATGGTTTACGTGGACGAAGAGACGCTCAAGAAGAAAGTATTCGCGGAGGTCATCGCGCTACTCCAACGAGCAGATGAGAGGATGAAGAGCGGAGATCTGAAGGAAGCCTATGAGGTATCTGTTGATGCTGAGAGACGTGTGGAGACGCTCAAGAGGAGTTACCAAGAGGCCGGCGAGGCATACAAGTCAGCCGAGAATTCAATTTTAGAAGGGCGGGAGAAAGGAATTAGATCCTCTGAGCTTGCCAAGCTCCACGAAGCTGCTGGGCAGGCTCTCGTCGATGGAAATTTCGAGTCGGCAAGGCTTAAATCGATTGAAGTTTCGTCGGAGATGAGGTCTCTCGAGGATCGAAAGAAAAGGGCGAAAGACATGATCGAAAAGGCCGAGAATGCGGTGGAGGCAGCCAAGAACACCGGTTTCGATGCCTCGGAATCTCAGCACTTCTTGGATGAGGCAAAATGGGCTTATGAGAGGGGCATATTTCAGAGAGCGATCAATTGTGGAGAGGATGCACTCAAGAAGGCAACGAAGATCAGCTCAATCCACGTTAGGGTCACTGAAGACCTGGAGAAAACGAAGAAGAAGGTCAATACGCTGAGAGAATTGGGCATCGCAATCTCAAATGAGCTTGAGGATGTCATAGAAAAAGCAGAAAAGGATCTCCTTATGGGAGACTATGTGAACTCCAACGAAGAACTGATGATCGCTAGGGTCTTGATAGGGACGTTAGAAAGGAAGCATCATGACATTCTTCCCGAAGGAGAGAGGGATCTGGAAACCGCCTGAGGGGCAAGGTTCTGAGTAC
>JBHIFI010000034.1:0-16344 GCA_046761005.1 Thermoplasmata archaeon | reverse complement strand
TAGTCACACACTAGCTATCATGAGGATAATCATCGCAATCACGGGCGCATCTGGAATACCCTATGCAACGACTTTATTGAGAGAGCTGAAAGAGGAGAAGCATCTGATAATCTCAGACAACGCGGCCACCGTGATAGAGCGGGAATCTGACATCGGAATTGAGGAAATAAGGGGCATGGCAGAGTTCATCTACGACCCGGATGATATGACGGCTCCTATGTCCTCTGGTAGCTCGAGGTTCGAGGCCATGATAATCGTTCCCTGCTCCATGTCGACTTTGTCAAAGATTGCGTATGGCATAGCCGACAACCTGATATGCAGAGCGGCGCAGGTCTTCCTCAAGGAGGGAAGAAAGCTTGTGCTCGTTCCTCGAGAGACGCCTCTCAGCTCTATTCACCTTAGAAACATGAAAAGTCTAGCGGATTGCGGTGCAGTTATTCTGGCAGCGATGCCGCCCTTCTACACGAGGCCTTCGAAGGTGGGGGACCTCGTCGATTTTGTGGTAGGAAAAATTCTGGACAGTTTGGAAATCCAGCACGACCTCTACGACCCTTGGGACTAGAGCCTAGGCATCGCTCTCAGCCACTTTTTCCGAAAGAATCTCCACCCTGTCGAATTCCTTCTTGAGCATGGAAAGCTGGTCCGGGGGTAGAGAAAGTGGGGTGATAGGGACAATGAGCGTCGCATCATTGATCGAGCAGAGGTCGTTCACCTTCTTCATGAACTTGAGTGTGACGTCGAATCCATTCTCCACGGCAAGATACTCTATGCCATCGAGTAGTATGGCGCCGCCCTCGGCTTTCTTGACGAAATTGCTTATAGCTCTCATTATCTCGAAGTCGAGCCTCTTCGGGTCCAGCGTCTTGTATTCGGAACTCGTGTCCGTCAGCCAGTACAGCTCTATGGTCTCAGTGACTACCTCCCTTTTCAGTTTCTCTGGATATGTCGTCGAAATGATGAGTCCGGGAATGTTCTTCTTCAATAGGCTGTTGAACTGTTCGTAAGCCGTCGAGGGAGAGTAGTCTATAATGAGGTGATTGTAGCCAAGGTCCACGACTTTCAACACCGACCCACAGCTCTCGCAGAGCGTTTTCATGAGGTCCACGCCTTCTTCCACAAGGACAATCTCGGAACAGGAGGCGCATTTGGCGGTAGTCATCTTTTTCTCTTCCTCCTCACCAACCTCAAGCTCAGTTGCACAAGCGGGACAGGTCCGGACCTTGGCGGCGCAGTTCCTGTGATAGATCTGGCCGCACTTGCAGCGGATGGCGCCCTTGAGGTCGGTAATCTCACCCATACAAACGGTACAAGAGAGGGTGGAGTGAACCAGTGGGGGCGGCGGGGCAACCGCAACGACGGGCACTTCCACGGCTACGGGAACTTCTTCTTCCTCAACTTCAGGCGGTATCATCATCGTCTTTCTGTCGTACAGCAGTTTGGTCGCGACCGCAATGCCTACGAAGGACGAGATCGAGAAAATCCACATGAAAAGCCCTGTGAGATAAATCCTTGGACCCAGGAAGACAAAGAGGGAGGGAAGGAAGTAGAATATGATGTAGAGGAGAACAAAGACCTTTCCCAATATGTGGAGCCATCTTATCCTCATGGCGCCCGCCCGATATCGTCCGGGATGGGCCATCTTGAAGCTCAGGTAGAACCTGTTTTGGGCGGAGAGAAGGAAATAGGTCACCAAGAAAATGAGGATGAACAGAATCTGCGGGTTCTCCAGGAAGTTGAAGGATACAAATGTCGTGGTATCCCTTCCGCTGTCACCGTAATCGAAGCTCGAGGTGTAGGAAAGAATCTCTCCGCCAGGTGTCCGGATTACATGAACGGCACCTCTCCCTGAGTCGATACTCTCGAAACTGAGGGTTCCGAGCAGATAGTCCGTGTGATGCATCTCGATTCTTCCCTCGTAATAGCTTGGTCCGAACACCCCGAGGTCGTCGATCCTGAAGCCAGTTGAGTTTCCGGTGGAGTCCGACCTGAAGAGAAGCCTGAGATAGAACTCCTTGCCCGCGAAGTTTCTCAAATTCAAGCTCACGGATATCCGGTTGGAAGTGTTGTTGGACGTCGTCAGGTTATGAATCTCGATCCAGTTAGCGCCGTCCTCGCTCGCAAGAAATACGAGGTAGTCACCCGAGTCCGCAACGCTTCCATTGTAGGAGAAGTTGAGATAGCATTCATTGGAGGACCTTAAGCGAAGAAGGTGAGAATCCAACACCATCCTCGAATCGTTTTCATACTTCCCCATAGTCCCGTTTCCTGTATACAGGGTATCGCTAACTATAGGCCACTCCACTATATCGGGGGGACCGAAGCTTGTCGAGAATCTGGCGAGTCTAAATGTACTAGTGATATCGGTCGAACCAAGAAATACGAAGGGACCATAGCTCGTCCGGAAATCACTCATTTCTTGGACGGAGAAGACGCTGTAAAAAGCTCGAGCAATGGCGACCTCGTCTTGCTTGTAGGTCTTTCTCGCCAGGCTCGTCTCCATCCTGAATCTGAGGATCATGCTCAAGCTCGCGACGGTGCTCATGTCCGTCTCCACCAGACCGCTGGAGCTCTCTCGAACTCCAGAGGGGGAATTTCCCTCGTCCAAGGAGACGGCCTTTATCTTCCCGTATCTATATTCCGTGCCGAACGCCCCCCATGGAGGATCCTTCAAATAATTCTGAACGTCGAGAGAGTAGCTGAGAGCTTCTTCTGCGTCAATTATGCCATCGCCATCATCATCGTAGTGATAGAGGATCTTCTCCCTCAGATCGCGAGCCTCGCCTCCCACTGCTGTGAAATAGATATGACCTCCCCCACCAAGACTCGTAGCGCCTATCATTTCCACATCGGTTGTCACGACTATGCGGCCTCCTTGAGCCGAAGTTGCGCCCGGAAGAAACGTCAAGAAGAAAATCAGTAGAACAGCGAAGCAAATCGACTGCTGGAGAGCTCGATTGTCCATCCGAATTCCCCAATAATGGCTCAAGATAAATAGTTTCCGAAGATAATATCAGACCAACGAAAAACCTTTTCAAGTCCACTGCATCATACCTTTCGAGAACATGGAAGAATTGGGTGATGTGAATCTGAAGGAGGAATACACCAGAATCATAGGAGTGCTACAATCACTGGGCCTTTCCAACTACGAGGCGAGGGTCTACATAGCTCTGGTGGCGCACGGCTTCGGCGATGCTGAGACTATTGCCAGCACCGCGAGAATTCCGAGGACGTCCTCCTACAAGGCGCTTCAATCTCTGTGCTCCAAAGAATTCGCGTTCTCCACTTCAGGAAGACCTTCCATCTACAAGCCAGAGATGCCTGATAGAATAAAGGAGAGGATTCTGCGGGAGGTTTCCAATGCCTTCGACAAGCTCAGCTCGATTCACGAAATCGTTCGTGACAAGGGCGAGCCACAGTTGGTTTTCACGATAACCGGAAAGGTAAGGGTGATGACAAAGATAGGGGAACTGCTCGACAAGTCCTCCGAGAAATTCATGATATCGACGCCCACCTTCTCCGAGATAAGAGAATCTCACAAGAAGAGGCTGGAGGCGGCGATACGCAGAGGGATAAGGGTGACAATAATCACCGAGCCAGGTCAGAAGGTGCCTGAAGGCGCGGATGTCCACTGGAGGAGGGGATTGATCGCCACAGATGTCATTGTGGACGGAGGCGAGGCTTTGATCGCGAGCCCTGATCTCAATGCCTGCGGGTTCACGGACAATCCGTACCTTGCAAGGCACCTGGAGAGCTTCCTCTCCATAATGATTTCGCATGGACCAGAATAATATATACCAAATCATCTTGACGGGTTGAGATGGAGTTTGATGTCTTGGTCGTGGGTGCGGGACCTACGGGATGTCTCATCGCTCAGCGCCTTTGCAGGGAGGGTTTCTCTGTCGCTGTTGCTGAGGAGCACAGGGAGATAGGGGAACCTGTCCGGTGCTCCGGGCTCGTCACGAAGAGAGTGCTTGCGTTCCTCGCGGATGAGCGAAGCGTTCTCAACAGAGTAAGAGGAGCTCACATCTTCTCTCCGAGCGCGCACAAGATAACAATAGGAGGGAAAACTGAGAAGGCAGTCGTTCTGGACAGGGCCCTGGCTGATCGAGGCCTCGCAAAGGCTGCATCGCGCGAGGGGGCTGAGATGTTTGTGGACACGCGGGCGATCGCCGCAAGGAGGACATCGGGCGGGGTGAACGTCACTCTCGCTCACGCCAAGGAGATCAAGAAGGTGACGTGCAAGATTCTCGTGGGTGCTGACGGCGTCAAATCAAGCGCCGCGAGATGGTTCGACCTCTCGCAACCCGAGATAACTGTTTCGGGATTTCAGGCTGAGATGTCTGGCGGGGATTTCGAGGAGAATTTCGTGAGCCTCTATGTGGGAAACGATGTTGCCCCTGGCTTCTTCTCATGGGTCATTCCCGCCGGGGACACATTCCGCGTGGGCCTCTGTGTGAGGGAAGGAAGCGCCTATGAGTACTTCAACAGATTCCTCACGAATCCTCTTGTGTCAGAGAAACTGAAGGAGGCCGAGCCCATATCCTATCAGGCGGGAACTATTCCCTTCGGATTGTCCAAGAGGACGGCTGGTGACAATGTGGTTATCGTCGGGGACGCAGCCTGTCAGGTGAAGGCAACCAGCGGCGGTGGCCTATATACCGGGCTCGTTTCAGCGGATGAGTGCGCCAAGGTCCTCGTGGACTCGCTTGAATCTGGAGACCATTCTCATGAGTTTCTTTCTTCTTATGAGAGGATGTGGTACGAGAGGGTGGGCAGGGAACTGAAGAGGGACCTGATGCTTCACCGAGCCTTCGCAAGGCTATCAGACAAGCAGCTCGAGAGGATTTTTGACCTGGTCGATAGAAAAGATATCCTGGATACCATAACCAGGAAGGGAGATATCGACTACCCCTCCAAGCTGGGGTGGCGCCTCGTCAAGAAGGAGCCCAGGCTTCTCAGGTTTGCAACGCCCGCTCTAAGAGCCCTTTTTTGCTGAACTCCTCAATCTCCAAAGAGAAATCAATCGCTCGAACGGAGTGGGTTATCCATCCCAAGGATATGACATCTGCGAAGTCAGCGTAATCCACTATGTTCTCTGGGTTTATCCCACCGGAGACCTCGATTGTGCAGGATGATATTTCCCTTATCTTCTGAGCAACCTTCCTTCCCAAATCGGGAGGCATGTTGTCCAGCATGATTATGTCGGCTCTCTCCCGAGCCGCCTCGAGCGCTTCCTCCTCCGTCTCGACCTCAATCTCCACCTTCTTGTTGAAGTGACCTGACTTAGCTCTCTTGATGGCCTCCTTCACTGACCCCACGACTTTCAGATGATTGTCCTTTATCAGGAAGGCATCGTCCAAACGAAATCTGTGGGGATCTCCTCCTCCGATTCTCACCGCCTTCTTCTCGAAATACCTGAATCCAGGCGTCGTCTTTCTCGTGGCGGCAACGCTGACCTTTGGATTCCTCTCACGGCACTTGTCCGTGAGCTCCCTTGTCTGGGTGGCGATCCCGCTCATCCTCATCAGGAAGTTGAGGGCGACCCTCTCACCCGCCAAAATGGGCTTGGCTGCGCCTCTCAAGAGCAGCACAGCGGTACCCTTCTCGATGATCTGGCCATCCCGACATGTGGAGTCGGTCTGAATTCCGAGATGTTGGAATATGCTTCTGGACTCCTCGAGTCCCGCCAGAACGCAGTCCTCTTTTGCGATAATCCTCGCTTTAGCCTCAACATCACCTACAAGAGCCTCGGACGTGATGTCCCCGTGGCCGAGGTCCTCCTTGAGGAAAGCGCCTAATTCCATCACGCATCCATAATCACGGGATATTAAATCATTTCTCTACAACTCACTCCACTCGCCCTCCACGGGAAGGATGTTCTCCCGATCTTCGACCTGGCTCGCGAGCGCCTCCCTGTTGTCCCCATGGCAGTACACAACCTTGGCGGGGTCGCAGCCCTCTATGAACCTCAGCAGTTCGGAGTGACCAGCATGAGCGGAGAAATCGAAGAAGGAGACCTCGCACTCGACGTCTTGAACAACGCCATAGAGGTCGATTTTGCCCTCGTCCATGAGCAACCTACCGTTTGTTCCCTCAACCTGATAGCCTGTGAGCAGGATTCCGCTTTTCTTGTCCCTCTTCACCCTGTTAATGTATTCGAGGACCGGTCCACCGTCGAGCATCCCGCTAGTGCAGACTACCACATCTCCCCTCAGAGCCTTCTCCCTGGCTCTAGGGCTTCTCACCATCCTTGTCCTCCTCAACGCCCTTCTGAGCTTCTTCGCGCTCCTTAGGTACTCGGGCATATCAAGGAAGAGCCTATTCACGGCCTGCCCCATACCGTCCAACCAGACCTCAAAGTGGTTCTTCGCTAGCGACAAGAGGATCTCCTGCGTCCTTCCGACCGCGAATGAGGGGACAATCGCTTTCCCACCTCTGTCGCTTATCTCCTCTATCTTCTTCAGGAACTCGTATTCCACCTTCTGTCTCATCTCGTGGTCCCTTCCTGCGTACGTGGATTCCACGACCAAAACGTCGCAATGGACAGGGCGGGCCCCGAGAACGAGCTCCGTGCTGAGCGTGTGGATGTCACCTGTGAAGAGTACGGTCTCCTCTCCGAGGATCTCAAACATCGACGCTCCGGGAATATGGCCCGCGGAATGCACGCAAACCTCCGTGTCACCGACCTCGATTACGTCTCCGAAGTGAAAGGGCTCGAAATTCTCACGCATCCTCTCGATGTCCCCGGTCTGGTAGGGCCGAGGGTAGCCCTCATATTCCGCGACCTTGAGCGTGTCTTCTGTCAAGAGTTCAGACAGGATGAACGTCATGGGCGTCGCGAGAACCCTCGTGTCGTGTCTTCCGCAGAGCCAGGGAACCATTCCCGAATGGTCCACGTGAGCATGGCTGAGAAGAATGGTATCTACAGGAGGGGAAGGTCTTGGGTATTCGGGCGGCTTGGAAGGAGTCATTCCATAATCGAGGAGCATCAGGTCAGAGTTGTTCCTGAAAAGACAGGCGAGACTGCCGACTTCACTGGCTCCCCCAAGAAAGTGGGTTTCCATCTTCACCATGATAGTCGGTCTCTCCTTAACACTTTTGGCTTCCCTAATGGGATATCAGCTCGAAGCGAGACGAGATGGTGGCCTGCGTATACTTCCTGTGAGCGCCATCCCGAAAATCTTGCCGTTTATGGTCTGGGCAAACGGGAAAACCACATTCCAATCAGAATTCAAGGCTCTCACGAACCTTCTTGCTGCCTTTCCCCTGTTGGCCTTCGTTTAGTCCTTTCTCACTCTCCATAAAGGATTCTTGGGCCCGCCTCACCTCTACCAAGTTTCTTGAGCGGATTCCTCCTATCTCCAAAGAGCTCGTCAGCATCCTAGATTGCTATGCCCTCTTCCAATGCTTGGGAGACGAGACCTATCCTTCTCTTTCTCTCCTCGAACTCCTTGGGGGTGTAGCAAAGGAAATCAACGGGAAAGTCGAGATTCCAGAAGTCATAAGCCCTTGCGGCTCTCCTTATGAAGTTCATGCCCTTGAACTTCTCCGACACGATGATAAGGTCTATGTCACTATCTTCTCTGAATTCTCCCCTTGCGATGCTACCGAAGAATATCAGCTCGACTATCGGATAATGCTTGCTCATCCTATTTCGAAACGTCTTCAGCTCTCCGACTATCTTCTCTCTCTCATCCATTGGACTATCTCCTCTGCATATCCAAGAAGCTCTTTGGAGACTTTTTCTATATCTTCAACTGGAACGACGTCTGGATATCTTGTGTAGATGTAGGCGGGACTCAGTTCCTTGCAAAGGTCTAGAAGCCTTTGGGGGAGGTCGAGACCCTTTCCCAAGAGGACCAGGTCGTGAGTCTTCCTAAGCTCTCCACGCCGATAGATGTAGAGAGACTTGAGTCCTTTCTCCACAGACTGCTGAGCAAAGAAAGCAGCGGCATCATACCTCTTTCCCTCGAAAAGATGATGAGCAGTCTCAAGGTCCTTCAAGGATTGCCTCCACCATGTATCTGCTTCCTCTCTCATATCCCCGTCAAGATTGATGTAACCCTTATAGTCTTTTTCCTGCCATTGCCGCTTCTACGAAATCTGGCGCTGGAGGGCAACGACTTCACCTTTCAGAACTACAGACTCCACGTACTTCCTGAGAGCTCAATGAAATCCCCGTCCTCTTCTCTTTCCCTCCTGTTGTCAAACTAACCTCCAAATCCGAGACCATCCGACAGTAGGACATTCCAGTCCGAGTCAAAGATAGAAGCAAGTCTCACTTCCCGCCTTGTTCAAGCGGGCCATGATGCTTGAGGCCATGAGGCTATTCCCCCTTTCAGAGACCGACAGACTTAAATTCGGCGTAGGCTATGAACGCAAAGGCTTGAAGTAGAAGCAAGGGAAGTCTTTCTCTAGACTGTCCATATTTGCAGTTTGACTGCAACAAGTCTCTGTTGGGAATTTGGGAGGATAAGGAAATGAGTAAACTTAGAGGAAATGTGTGGGCTATTTTACTGGGAACGATAATGGTCTTGTCAGCGATGGTGGCTTTGATTCCTGCGCCTTCAACAGCACAACCGCTCAGCTCGGTGGCTTTGTTCAAGAACAGAGATCCTTGGGGAACGACGAGCAACGAGAACATTCTGACGTCCTATGGCATATCTTATGACGTTTTCACTACGGTGGATATGGGAGTGGTGGATCTCTCAAGCTATGACAAGATAATCATAGCCTCCTGCCAGGAATATTCGTTCTACCAAGAAGTGGAGAACAACCGCGCATGGTTCGAGAACTATATTTCCATCGGAAAGAAGTTTGAAATGCATGGAGCCACCTACTTTGATGATTCTTGGGACGGGCTCATCATGCCTGGGGGTTTCACCTCCGTTGACAGTCTAATGATAGATTCCCTAACGATTGCTGACCCTGCTCACGATATTGTGAATGTTCCCCATATCATAACGGATACAGAGATAGACAATTGGCTTTATTCTTCACACGGCTACCTCACGGGCTTCTCGGTCTCACCTAAAGTAGTCATAGAGGAAACGGGTACCGGAAACCCTGTTCTTGCCGAGTTCCGATTCGGGGGCGGAACGGTCATAGCGACAATGATGACTATGGAATGGGCATACTGGTGGGGTTATTCTCCCATTTTGGAGAATCTCATACTCTATTCGCCCATATCTGTGGACCACGATATTGCCGTTTCTTCCCTTCAAGTACCTGATGTGGTCGAGAGGGCGGAGGCCACCTATGTGAATGCGACTATCTGGAATTTGGGACTGAATGACGAGTTCAACATCATGGTCAACTTCTCCATTAATGGTGTCATTCAGGATTCTAGATTCATACCTTCGTTGCCCAAGGATACCTCTGAGGACGTGAGTTTCCTGTGGACACCAATGGTGAGCGATGTCTACTCCTTAATGATCGATGCGAGCTTCGTACCTGATGAGAATATAACGACGAACAACAATCAGACGAAGAACGTGACTGTGATAGACACCACGCCGCCGGTGACACCGCTGGATTTCAAGATAAAGCTCGTTTCTACTGGTAATGCGCTGAATATCACCTGGCAAGAGAATACTGAGCCAGATCTGGCCTACTACAACATCTATGTGAGCATGGATGCCATAGGCTACACTCTCGTGGCCCAAGTGCCTGCGGGGAACGACCATTGGATTCATTCGGGCCTCTCAAACGGTTTGACCTACTACTACAAGATGTCAGCCGAAGACAAGGTTCCCAACGAGTCACCGCCTACGATGGTCCTGGCTGCCATACCTGACTATGATTCCGATGGTGATGGAACGGGAGATGCTTTCGACAACGACGATGACAACGATGGTGTGCCAGATAGTGTCGATGATTTCCCCTATGATCCGACTGAGTGGTCAGACTTCGACGGTGACGGAATTGGCGACAACGCTGACACGGACGATGACAACGACGGCGTACCAGATGATACGGACGAGTTCCCGCTCAATCCGAATGAGTATATTGACAGCGACGGGGATGGAATCGGAGACAATACCGACCTAGATGACGACAACGATGGTGTCCCCGATACTGAGGATGATTTCCCCTATGATCCCACACAGTGGGAGGATACGGACGGCGATGGCATAGGGAACAACTTCGACACTGACGATGACGGGGACACGGTTCCAGATGCAGAGGACGAGTTCCCGCTCAATCCGAATGAGTGGGTCGACACAGATGGCGATGGCATAGGAAACAATGCTGACCCGGACGATGACAATGATGGTCGCCCAGACGAGTCTGATGCCTTCCCGCTGGACTTCACCGAGTGGGAGGACACGGATGGCGACGGTGTGGGGAACAATGCCGACACGGATGATGACAACGACGGTGTGCCGGACGCTGAAGACGCCTTCCCGCTAAATCCGTACGAGTACAACGATGCGGATGGTGATGGGACTGGCGACAACCTCGATGCGGACGATGACAATGATGGCGTCCTTGACAACCAGGACGCTTTCCCGCTAGACCCGACTGAGTGGGTCGACACGGATGGCGATGGAATCGGAAACAACTTCGACCCTGATGATGACGGCGACGGTATCTTGGATGCCAATGACGAGTTCCCGCTCAATCCCAACGAATACGCCGATTTCGATGGCGATGGCATAGGGAATAACGTGGATAGCGATGATGACAATGACGGCATAGTGGATGGGATGGATGCCTTCCCGCTCAATCGCGATGAGTGGCTGGATACCGATAGTGATGGAACTGGCAACAACGCTGATGTGGATGACGACGGCGATGGGGTCCCTGACATGGACGATCTCTTCCCGCTCAATCCCAACGAATACCAGGATAGCGATAGTGATGGCATCGGGAACAATCTGGACAGCGATGATGACAACGATGGCGTGGTTGACGAGATGGACGCCCTCCCGCTGGACAACAGCGAGTGGGAGGACACTGACCGAGATGGAGTCGGCAACAACCAGGACACTGATGACGATGGTGATGGTGTCCTCGACCTGGACGATCTTTTCCCGCTCGATCCGACGGAGTTCAGGGACACCGATGATGATGGCATGGGCGACAACAAGGACCTTGACGACGATGGCGATGGACGCAACGATGATGTTGATGCCTTCCCGTACGACGCAAGTGAGACGGACGATACTGATGGAGATAGAATAGGTAACAACGCCGACCTCGATGATGACGGTGATGGCGTACCTGATACCTCGGATGACTTCCCATTGAACAGGTTCGAATGGAAGGATACGGACGAGGACGGCATCGGTGACAACGCCGACTATGATGATGATGACGATGACACATTGGACGTCAATGACGCCTTCCCGCAGGACCTCACCGAGTGGAAGGACACGGATGGCGATGGCGTCGGAGACAACACGGACGCTGACATAGACGGTGATGGCGTCGCGAACACGGTCGACAAGTTCCCGCTCAATGCGAGGGAATGGCTGGATACTGACAACGATGGTACGGGAAACAACGCCGACGACGACGATGATGGTGACGGCGTGCCAGATTCAACAGATGCCTTCCCGCTCGATTCGACTGAGTACTTGGACACGGACAACGACGGTATAGGCAACGATGAGGACACAGACGATGACAATGATGGTGTTTCAGACTCCAATGACCACTTCCCGCTCAACGCCTTGGAGGTCACGGACAACGATGCGGATGGCATCGGTGACAACACGGATGTCGATGATGACAATGACGGTGTGCCGGACTACGCTGACGCATATCCGTTCGACAGGACTCGATGGGAGCGGCTGGACTACGGAACCATCCTGCTAGCTATAATCATGGTGTTGATGGTAATCGTCCTTGTGCTCATGGTCCTGAGAAGAAGGGGAGGAACCAAGGAGGCCGAGGAGGAAGAGCCCGAACTGCCGCCGCCTGAGGGACCGAGCTAGCGTTGGAAGAAACCTTTGAGGGCAAAATCTCTCCTTAGTCCAGAATAATTGCGTCTTCGGCCTTTCGGAAGTCCGAGTCTGTAGTCAGCAGTTTCTGGTCGATCGACCTAGCACTCACCAGGATGATGCCATCCAGCACGCTGAACTTCGATACTCCCCGCTCCCGCATCCAGCGCTTAATCTCCGAGCCTTCAAGGCATATCCTCTCACTCAGAGGGACGATTCCCACGACTTCTTTCAGCCTTGAGATGCGGTCCAATGGGTCAATCTCATTGTCGAGACACCAATCAGAGATCTCTCCCAGCTGGATGACTGAGATGAAGAGGGGCTCGTCCTTGACCAAGTCAAATATCTCCTGAAACTTCTTGGACCTCTTCTTGGAACGAAGGATTTCCATGATGATAGTGGTGTCGAGAAACATCAATATCTTTCTCTCTTCTCTCTTGTGAATGGAGATTTTCCCTCATCTATGCCCGCCAGTCCCGAGAGATGTTTGTTCCTCGTTCTCATGTCAAGCGATAGGATGGTCATTCGCACGTTATCACCCCTATTATAGCCCAACTCCTCGAGGATTTTGGAGGGGATGATGACCCCTAGCGAGTTCCCGATCTTCCTCAGTTTTGCCTCGAACATCTGAGTCATTTGTTTTTTATTATAACGTTATAACTACATATAGATTTCTGAAACTACATTTCTCCTTGACTGAGTGTCGACTCAAGCCTTTCGAACTCTCAATGCACCTTGGTCACGGGAACTTCGCTATCTTCTTCAGTTTGAACGCGCGGTCCGTCATGTCGATTCCTTCTCCCCTCTCCTTTCGCGTGTCACAGATTCAAAACAAATGTATTCTGAACCTGACCACCATCATCGTCGGTCACGGCCAGAGTGATTGTGTAAGTTCCCGCCGAAAGATATCTGTGCTCTGCCGTATCCGCTACAGTCATTGGATTCACATTTGGACTCGGATAGGGGTCGGGACCAACACCATCATTGTAGTATATGTGCTCCGTTATCGTCCCATCTCCCCAATCCCATGTGAATATGAGGTCATCACTTCCAGGATCATATGCAATCGCTTCTACTGTGATTGTTGGAAGTGGCAGATATTGATTCAAATCCTCCATATTCCATATCCACGTTTCAGGATGTCTCACATTGAATGTGTGGTGTATTCTCCTCTCCTCATTATCGAATCTGATAATGAGCCAAGCGGGATTAGCTCCCCATATCTGTCCATTTATGGGATCATCTAGGGGAGTGTAATACGCGATAGCTGAGTAACTCCTAGAGAAGTTTATGGAAATGTCTGCGAGGACTGCCATCTGATCGTTTGGACTTCCTGGATATCTAGTGATGTTAGCGTATCCGATTTCTATATCGTCTTCGAAGAGATACACTTCCACATTGTGCCACTTCTCTCCCGCAATTCGGAAGAGAATGGATGCACTAACATCAGAGATGTTGTAGGAGAAGTTCAGAATGGCGGGGGCAACGTTGAGAACAGTGACATTCATTGTATCGGTGTCCCAGTTTCCGAGTGAGTCTGTCACTTTCAGCGTAACGGTGAAGATGCCGTCATCTCCGTATACGTAAATCGGTGTCGGACCAGTTGCATCGACGTCGTTTGTGAGATTGCCGTCTCCATCGGAATCGATAAGATGATTTACATCCCAGTAATAGCTAAGCGGATTTTCGAGAGAATAGCCGACATCCCAGCTCAAGAGAGAGGGTGTCTCGTTCCTCTCTGTTGAGAGAATTGCTTCAAGCATGATTCTAGGATGCGCCGTTGGGTCCACGAGACCTTGTAACGACAGGGGACAGTCACTTGGCCGAATGCCCGAGACTATAGGTGAGCCAAACTCGTCTATGACTTGGATTTCTATCTGTGTCTTTTCAGGCTCGATTGCCGAGACATTCAGGACACCCCAGGATTGCATACCTCCTGGCGGGGAAATCAGCTCGGATGTAACCCATCCTGGAGTGCGATAACCGTATGCAGAGATGCTCATGTTATCCGTGAAACCCTCTGCTACGGCAGGCAAACCAGTTGAAATAGAGCCCACACCGTACTTGTTGAATGTGAACTCATCGTCGATGAAACCTGAAACATCCATGAGGACGTTGTTGAGCGGGTCCTTGATTACCACTCTCATCGTTCTTGTGTCCGAATCCCATGCGACGATAGTTGTGAAGAGCTCCCAATAGTGCTTATCGTAATCAATATAATATCTGTGACTCACGCTCGAGTTGTCATAGAGCTTTGCGACGAGCCTGTCGTTGCCTCCTTGTACCGGATCGCCACCATAGACATTATTCACGAGGGTGTTATTGGCAGGACCTATCTTGCTTCCAAGGCGAAAGCTTTCGTTCTTCTGCAAGAATAGGACGACACCAATGGCATACATGTCGGCCCTCCAGTACATGTAGTTTACTCTCGTCGAGAAATCCATGGCTTCTGTGATCGGGAAGGGAAGGAATCCCACCATTTTTTCGTAGTGATCTCGATTGTCGCCGCGTTGAGTGCGCCATCTCATCACTTTCTTGGTGGAGTCCCACCATATGACAGTATTTGGCTGGTCGTCCTCTATGATGAATCCTGGATCGGTATCGAACGTATGCTTTATGGAAAAGGACTTGTTACTTAGAACTAGGCTTCCATTCAGGATGGTAGTGTTTACCATCTGGGATATCTTGGAATCGTTCTGGAAGTTGTCCCACCAAGAATGCATGATAGGAGAACTCTGTGAACCCCTACCGTTAAGATTCACTGTCTCTCCTTCGTAGACAACCTGATCAGGTCCCGCGTCCGCAACGACTTCGGCCCCACATTCGCCTATGACAATCTCTGCGGGTATCCAGCTAGGGATTGTCTCATTGGGCGGGGGAATCTCGTAGAACCAGATAGTGTAACTTCCTGGAGGTACGGGCATACCGGACGGAGGCTTCCCGCCAAACAAGCGGTACGTCTGATTCCACGTTCCGTTCAAGGTTCCGTTGAACCCCCCAATTGCTAGGAAGGGATTGAAAGTCTCGAATACATGGCCGCCCGAAGCGTTGGTTATCGCCCAGAAGATAAAAGGGAAATCTCCGACACTCGGGACTACAGCCCATCCTGTTGCAGTGATGCGAACTAGCTCCCCTGGGCGGTAGCACGCCTTGTCAGTGCTCATAACAACCTCTCCCACCGGAAGATGTGGCTGCGGTGGTGCCGGACTAGCAAAGAACTGAGCTAGCACGATCGCTACGACGATAAGTGCCCCTCCGCGGAAAGGTGCTTTCACTCTCCACACCCCTGATATCTATTAGAATATGGTCCTATAAGAATATTCTTGCACGAAGGTCGGGGTCAAGACAGTAGCTCTGTGCCAATCTCCCTTGCCACCCTGTCGAGGCTAAAGTTGGTATCCACCTCATTTATGTAGGGAAAACACCATTTGACCATCGACCCTCAATCTGCATTTCGGAAACGGGCAAACAAGTCGAAATAGCAAAGCAGAAAGGAACGCGGAGATTGAAAATAGCATTAGGAATTTGAGACTGTCCAAGTGGTTTCACCTTGCACCATCACCCAGTAACCGAATCGGGTCTGGAGGATGTCGCCATCTGCAAGTACTCTGAGGAAATGCGGTGGGACCGACATAGGAGAGTCAGAATCCAAATGCGCTCTTCTTCGAGGATATCAGATCCGCTACAATGAGAGCGAATATCAATGCACCCAAGGTGATCAGGAACAGAGTGGATACTAATCGAAGTGCAATGAAAATCCCTGCCACGAGAACACAAGTCGTGGTGCCCTTGTGGCCTATCCTCATGATCGAAAGAAAACCCCCCAAGAAAGATATGGGAATCGCCAAGTCATGCAGGATCAGAGGATAGGAACCTAGGACGGCAGAGATGATGAGGATGCGGAGTATGATCAGCACCCCAGCAATGATCAAGAACACTCCGGTGAGGATGAGATATGCTCCACCTGCAGGGGCGGGGACATCTCTTGTATAGCCAATGTCTTCTAGAGACCCACCGCATTTCCAGTAGTTCTTGGCTATCTGTCCAACTTTGGCACCACAGTACAGACATTTTCGCTACATGATGCTCCCCCACCTGACACCGCATTTAATGCGCCAATATAGAGCTATGGAAGCGCATTGTGAATCAAGTAAAGTGAGGCGGGAACTGTCATCGACCACGTGGGTTCCTGCTTTCTTCCGCCACAGAATAAGCCGCCCCAAGGAATCTACGAATTCGGGTTTGACCACTGATACTCTCTTCGCAACAACATCTGAAAGGAACAGAGCAATCCCTGAGCTGCATCGAAACTCGCTCAAAGACGCATTTATCCTATATCTATTCACTTTCATCCCTCCCCCCTGCTTATGGCTATATAGCGGATGGAAAATATTCT
>JBHIFI010000033.1:0-16943 GCA_046761005.1 Thermoplasmata archaeon | reverse complement strand
CCCGGTCACAGGCTCCGAAGGCCTGCAGGATAATCCAGACTACCCTATGAGCCCAACGTTGCTAACATAGCCCTGATAATTATTCCTTTTGGTGAGGAAAAACTCGCGGATGAACGGAACGCAAAAATCTACTCTTCCAGAATCCCCTCGTAATCCTTGGCGGACAAAAGGCTCTCGAATTCGCCGGGATCGTCCATCTCCATTGTCACAATCCACCCGTCACCATAAGGATCCTTATTTATTAGCTCGGGACTCCCCTCCAGCGCGGTGTTGTACTCAACAATCCTCCCGCTCACTGGCGAGAGTATCTCTGAAACCGCCTTCACAGATTCAACGACCGCAACTTCCTCCCCCTTGTCCACATGCTCCCCGGCCTTGGTCATTTCCACGTAGACGATATCCGTAAGTTCGCTCTGCGCGAAGTCTGTGATTCCGACGACCACCTTATTGCCTTCGAGCCGAGCCCATTCGTGTTCCTTTGTGTATCTCAGATTTTCAGGAATCTCCGTCATGACCTTCACCTGGCGGAGAGGAATTGTGGCTGTTTCATTTATTGCTTTCGCACTACTTGCCCTTGTAGAGCCATATCCTCCATCCTAGTATCTTTCTGATATAGAAGAACACCGCACCAAGCACCAAAAGAATGAGAAAAATAACGAAAAGAAAGGTGCAAAGAACGTCTCCGAATATCATGTGAAATAGGTCCGAGAAGGATTGGACTATGTCAATGATCAATCACCTCTGCGAAGTAGTTGTCCCTGGATCTGTAGAGTTTCTCGATGGTAAATCCACTCCTCTCGATTGATGATCTGAATTCATCCTCCTGGAAAAGATGATAGAACCTGTGATATGTCCTGCCATCAGGCATGGTCCAGGGCACAAGTATGTTGCCATCCTTAGCGGTTTCTGCGAGAGGTTGAAAGCGAGGCTGATCGAGTGCCCACACAGAGATAAGGCCCTTGGCCCCACCTCTTAGGCACCTTCTAAGAAACCTGAGGCTCTCTGCCCTTTCCTCCTCGCTGGGGAGATGATGCAGGGCCGCGATATAAATGAATCCGTCTAGAACCCCCTCCTTGAGAGGGAGAGTGGCGCTATCACCGAGCAGGAAGAAGACCTTCTCAATCAAACCCCTTTGATCGATGTTTCTCCTTGCGACGGACAACATCTCTGTGGAGAAGTCAACAGCTAGCACCTTTCTGGCTTTCTCGCATAAATAAGGTATGTGTCTGCCATTCCCGCATCCGATATCTGCTCCGATGTTCAAGGACTCCATAGATTCGATGTATTGGACGACTTCCTTCCAAGGCGACTTTCTCGTGAGGTCGAAGTGCTCCGCTATCCTATCGAAAACTTCGGCGGTCCTGCCTTTCGATAACCAGGGTTCGGTCATTTCCATAGATATGAATTTGATGCTGATTAATCTTGACCTGAGACAAGATTAAAGGTCGTTGGAGTGATGTCGCCTCATGAGCCTAGATTTTCCTCCCTTCGAGCTCCTTCGATGGATTATGCAGAATTACAAGGAGGTCAAATATGACCTCGCCTCCAGCAATATGCCTATCTCCGTCCCGGACTTGAGCGGGCAACTCAAAGGCGTAGATCTGTGTCTCGGAAGCCCCACGGGTTCCGAGGAGCTGAAGAAGGCAATCTCAGAGGTCGCTGGTGCGCACCCAGATAATATCCTCGTTACGAATGGAGCTAGCGAAGCGAACTTCCTAGTTTGCGCGTCCCTGCTTTCCCGCGAAGAGGAAGCCCTCGTTGAAAGACCCTATTACGAACCGCTCGCATCCATCCCACGAGGACTTGGTGCCAGTGTCAAATTCATCGACAGAAAACCCGCTGATTTTCCTCTGGATTTGGATGTCCTGCACGAGTCGATTACACCCGCCACGAAACTCCTGATACTAACAAACCTGCACAACCCTTCAGGTGCCCAGATACCTGAGGAGGTTCTTGAGAATCTATCTCAAATTGCCCGCGAGAAAGGTTTCTACGTCCTCTGCGATGAGATATTCAATGACTTCGCTTACGCTCCTTCCAAGCACGCCTTCTCCTTCGGCGAGAGAATGATCTCCACGGTGGGCATGTCAAAGTTCTACGGAACTGGAGGTCTGAGAATCGGATGGATCCTCGCGGAAAAAGGGGTCCTAGAGAGCTGCCGGCGGGTGAAGGAACATACAGCGGTCACATGTTCCAGCCTCAGCGAGAAGATGGCGGTCCTCGTTCTGCAAGAGACGGAAAGAATTAAAGCGAAAAATCGAGAGATTCTCAACCATAACTCCCAGACAGTCCTCGATTGGGCCAGGACGGAGGGCATTGATATGATGACTCCGGCGGGCGCAAACATATGCTTCCCCAGCCTTCCGGTCACGAACACGCTGAATTTCTGCAAGCATCTCCTAAGCAAGGATACCCTCGTCTCGCCTGGTGAGTTCTTCGGCCTAGCGGGACATGTCCGAATAGGATTTGGCTGCGAGAGTTCGATCCTTCAAGAAGGCCTGAATAGGGTATCAGAGGCACTTCACGAACTCGCGGGCTAGCCGATGCCAGACATCTCACCTGAAAACCTCCCCTGTCTCCTGAGACCAGAGAACGAGATCAAGATGCATTAGAGGGATTCCTATCTCCTCCGAAAAAGCCCTCATCTTCCTCTCGATTTCCAGATATTTCTTCCTCGATAAAGATGCAGGTATCTTTTCAATCACTCCTGCTCTTTTCAGATTCTTGAGAATATGCCGGTCCAGGATGGCCATATCCAAACCGATGCCTATGTTCCTGAGAAAATGCGAGGCCTCCTTGTAGCCAAGGCCCTTGATGTTCTTCACAATCCATTCCCGCAGACCTTGGGCGTCGAGGTGACTGGAAAGCGTTCTCTTAATCTGGATGCCGCCCTCGCGCGAGAACTGCTCTCTGGCGGACACAATATACCTTGCCTTGTTTTGGCGGAATCTTACTCCTTGCAACTCCGAGGCGATGTCTTCCTCGCTCCCGCCAAGAAGGGTGCCAGTTTCCTTCATCCTGTTTATGGCTCGGTCACAAGCTCTCGCCTTCGACTGGGGCGTACAGATGCAAAAACACAGCTCCGCGAAGATGTCTTCCTCATCACGATCGAGGAACCCCTCAAACTCCTTGATTCTGTGCTCTATGATCCCCTTTCTTTTCCTGTATACTCTCTCTAGATCATCTGTCCGCTCGGAGTTATACGGGGCCAAAGCCATATGCCTGATGGCTAAGCTGACCACGGTATTTAACGGTTGTTTGGGAGATGGAAAAACGACTCCTGTTCGTTCTCTCTACTGTAACTCCACTGAGTGACAGAGGATTGCTTATGTTGTTGGAAGACAAATGAGTTTCAGAAAGATGAGGCGAACTCGCGAAATCATTCTTCGAACAAAAGTGGAGGAATTGCTGAGATCAAGGAACATAGGATGTGATTCGAATGGATGAACACATTGCCCAGAGGCCGATTCGAATAGAGGAAAGCGTCTGCTCAGACTGTGGTAGCACTCGCCTCGAAAGAGACTATGTCAGAAGCGAGGTTGTCTGCTCAGACTGCGGCTTGGTCATAGATGAGAATATCATAGATCAGGGTCAGGAATGGACTTCTTACTCGCATGAGGAGTGGGCAACGCACTCCAGGACAGGCCCTCCAATGAGCTACCTCGTGCACGACAAGGGACTTTCAACGGACATTCCAGAGGTCAATGTTGATGGACAGAAGAGAAAGCTCAGTATGAAGACAAAACAGAGATTCTACAGAATGAGGTTACTCCATAATCGCGTTCGCGCAGGGATTCCTGGCGGCAGAGGTCTCATCGAAGCCCTAAGGGAGCTTGATAGAATTTCCTCTGCACTGGGTCTGCCAGGGACATTCAAGGAGGAAGCGGCGATGATATATCGCAGGGCGAGGGAAGAGGGGCTCGTCCAAGGAAGAAGCATACGCGCAGTGATGGGTGCGTCCGTCTATGCTGTCTGCAGGTTAAATGATGTACCACGCACATTTGATGAGATAGCAAAGGCAGCCAATGTGGACCCAAAATCCGTGAAACGGGCCTACAACGCCGTTTCTAGAAAGCTGAAGCTCACTCCCCACCTGACAAGGCCGAGGGACTATTTGGAAAGGTTCTGCAGCAAGCTGGGACTCTCCAGAAGGGTGCGTACCAGAGCACTGGAGATCCTTGACCACGTTCCCGAACTGGATGTAATATCAGGAAAATCTCCTTTGGGAACTGTCGCGGCCGCGATATACATGACCGCTGACGAAATGGGAGAGCACGTGACTCAGAGGGACATTTCCTTAATCGCTGGTGTCAGCGAGGTCACGCTGAGAGCAAGGTCCAAGGAAATCGAGGCAGAACTGCGGAAGGCTAAGAAGGAAAAGTGACCGTCAGCCTGCATCTTTTCTGGAAGCTTCCCTTGCACTCATCCTCATCCACCTTGCAATCCACGCCCAACCTCTCATCGATTATCGCTTTCATAACGTTCTGAGCGAAGACGCAAGCTGCGCCCTTTGCATGCTTCAGCTTCTCGCAATCCACGAAGTCTTCCAGACTCATTGTCACGGGGTCCTCGCTGATTGTCTCGATTTTACCGAGACTGTGCTCCCTCCAGAAGGTTCTCAGCTCGCTTAGTAGTTCCTCCTTCGTCTTTGACTTCATGGACTTTGCGAGGGCGATGCCTACCTCTCTTCCGATGGTTTCAAAAATGGGAAGCGTTCTCACACCGAGTAGCTCAAAATACCTTTTTGTCAGTGCCACGAGAGTGTTTGTGACGTCCGCGGATCCGGGCTCGAAGCCCTGGTTCCATATGCTCTCCGCTATCGCCTTCATGGCCGCCACGATTCCCTTGTCATTCGTCCATATGGCGATGTCGTCTCCTCGGCCCACGACCTCGTCGTTTGGAATGGGATGGCAGAGCAATAGTTCCTCTGAATCCTTGACAATGAAGTAGATGGGCAGATTCATGTCGATCGTTCTTACGTCGGTAAGGTCTTCGAGAATCTTGACGTCCTCTATCGTTGTTGAGTCTGCTGGAAAGGCGTACTTCAGGGTCAGGCCCTCTTTCGACTTCTCCTCTATCCAGGGCAACCTTGCCCGCACGAGCCTCGTTGGGCTTGCCCATGTCCCGATGAAGAATATCTCACTTTTCGCCTCATCGTACATCTTTGCAAGACGCTCTCTCACGTTCCTCCTACCGTATATCGCCTCGAACTTTCCCGCTTTCTCAACTTCCACGGATGGCGTTATGGCAAATTCCCGCGAATAATCCTCCACGGTTTTCTCCAGATCATCCGCCTCGAGCCTCTTCCTCTCTGCAACCTTTCTGATGAAGGTTTCAACGGGCACTGGTACGTACTTAGTTGGCTTCTCTGGCACTATCTCGACGAGGCCCTTCTCGTGAAGCTGGGTCATTGTGGAATAAATCCTAGTTCTGGGAACACGAGAGAGGGAAGGTATCTGACTGGCAATCGCCTCACCCAGATCAAGGAGAGTGAGATAGACCCTGGCCTGATATTCCGTGAGGCCGAGATTCTGCATTTTTCTCAGTCTTTCCTCGTTTATTGGCATATCTTGTCAATAACATATCATCTACTGCCTTAAAAATGTCACTAGGCACAGTGACAGCGAAAATTGAATTAACTGGAACGAAGTTATATCTCATACACGGAGGTCTAGATCTGAGAGAGAGAATCCAAGAGGTGCTGGAAAAGGAGATTCGTCCTGGACTTCAAATGGACGGTGGCGATGTCGAATTCGTGAATTTTGATGAGAATACTGGAACCGTCTCCGTGAGGTTAAAGGGCGCATGCGGAACCTGTCCGATGTCAGTGATGACTCTGCAACTTGGAATCGAGAGGATATTGAAAGACCGTATCCCGGAGGTCAAGTCTGTAATCTCCGTTTAGGGCAGAAATCAAAGAACGTCGCCACAAATTCATCGTGGTCCTCAAGTGAGGTACCTATAGGCGGGAATTCCAAGATCTGGATTCTAGACAGTCAGCAAGTAGTGTTCTCCTTATTTAGAAGGCTCCCATCCGCCAAGTGCTGAGCAATTCATAGACAGACTTCGTTCGGAGAGTCTCTCGCCCACGAGACCTAGCCGAGCTGCACGAAATCCTCTTTGGGGGCCTCGCATGAGGGGCACACCCAATCCGCAGGCAGGTCCTCGAACGCCGTCCCTGGCTCGATCCCACCATCGGGATCTCCCACCTCTGGATCGTAAACATACCCACAGACTGTGCACTCCCATTTCACCATCTTATCACCTAGAACCTAGTGAACTTGCTCTTGGGTGCATTGCAGATTGGACACCTCTCAGGCGGCTCGCCCTCGACGGTATAACCACAAACAGAGCACAGATTGTAATCCACTTCCTCGGGCTCCTGTCCAGCCTTAAGGGCTTCCAGAACCTTGGAATACAGTTTCTCGTGAACCTTCTCCGCTTCCAAAGCCCATTTGAAGGAAGTTATGGCCCTCTGGTTCCCCTCGGCTTCGGCTTTCTCTATGAACTCAGGATACATCTTTACGGCTTCGTGCCTCTCCCCGCTCATGGCTTCCTGAAGATTCTCCTCTGTTGACCCGATACCGCCCATCGCCTTCAGGTGATTCATCGCGTGGAATGTCTCGGATTCTGCCCCTGCACGAAATAATCTTGCTACCTGAGGATGACCTTCCTGATCGGCCTTCCGTGCAAAGGCTAGATATCTCCTATTGGCTTGCGACTCACCTGCAAAAGCAGCCTTCAGGTTCTCATCTGTTTCGCTCATCATACCACCACGGTTCGGGAGGAGACAGAAGGTCAAATACAAGTATCTTTGCAAACATAGACCTGTGGCATTGAGGGAAGATTCTGGCGAGAACATGAGATATCGGGCGTACTTCTCACTCACTAAGCCGGCAACTGTGGCCCTACTCCTTTTTACATCTGTCGCCATGATGTTCACCGCTCACTTTATGGAGGGGGCAAATCCTGGTCTTCCAATCTGGGTTCTGGCGGTTCTCTCAGTGTACCTGGCCACGTCGGGAACCAATGCGGTTACATGCTACATCGATAGGGACGTCGATAGGATTATGAAAAGGACTAGAAAGCGACCAATCCCAAGCGAGTTCATCCGCCCTGATAGGCGGGCGGCAGTCTTTGGCGGCGTTCTCGTCATCACGGGTCTGGCGTTCGCGACTCCTGTGGGTTTCCTATTCCTCCTCATCGGTATTCTCGGTGTCCTTGACACCGTCTTTGTCTACAGTGCCGGGCTAAAAAGAAGAACCCCGTGGAACATAGTACTGGGTGGCTTTGGCGGTGGCTTGCCTGCCCTTGCTGGATGGGTTGCAATCACCGGATCGATCAGCCTGATTCCGATACTAGCGTTCTCCCTCGTTGTCGCGTGGATACCTGGGCATATCTGGAGCTTAGCCCTCCTCTACGAGGACGACTACTCAAAGGCGAAAGTTCCCATGCTTCCAGTAGTCACTTCAACGACAAAGGCGCTCAGATGCATTGCTTCGACAGTCCTCATCATGTTTGGCATCTCTTTGTTGCTCGCCCTCTTCGGTGGTCTCGGTTTTGTATACTTGACATCCGCCATACTCCTAGGAATTCCTGCGATCGCACTAGGCTTTCTTCTGGTCCTGCAGCCCAACAAAAGAAACTCCAGATTGCTCTTCAAATTCTCGAGCCCTTATCTCTTTCTCCTCTTCCTTGCAATGATAATCGATTCCCTAATCTAGGGGAACCTTTCCCACTTCAACAACTCTCTCATTATGTGCCTCACCAATCTTGGATTCTCCTTCAGCCTTCTCAGACTGTATGGGAACCAGTCCTTCCCAAACGGAACATAGACCCTCATTTTATGGCCTTTGGCAACGACTTCTTGGCGGTTCTTTTCCTTAACCCCAAGTAGCATCTGAAACTCATAGTCCTTGGTCGCGAGCCCCAGCTTGTCGATCAATTTCTCCGATTTCGCTACCAGGTAATCGTCATGCGTAGCGATCCCGACATAGGAACCCGCCCCCAACATGATTTCAAGGAGAGTCATGAAGTTCTCATTGATTTTACTCATCTCCTGATAGGCAACCTCTGGCGGTTCTATATATATGCCCTTGCAGAGACGGAAGTTGGCATTCTCGGACGCAAGTGATTGGACATCCTTCTTCGATCTCTTTAAGTAAGCCTGAATTGCTACGCCTATGCTCCCGTGCTTTTCCCTTAACTGCTGATACATGGCTAAGGTATCTGTCGTCGTAGTCCTATCCTCCATATCGATTCTAACGAAGTTGTTCATTTTCTTCGCGATGGACACCAGCTCGTCGATGTTTTGAAGGCAGAAATCCTTGTCGATCCTCAGGCCAAGATGAGTGGGCTTGATTGAGATGTTAGCATCTAACTTCTCGTGCTGTATGGCCGAGAGGACTCTTTTATAGGCTGAAACAGCCTCCCTGGACTCCTCCTTCCTCTGAACGTTCTCCCCCAAGATATCTAGGGTCGCACAATTGCCCTGCTCCATCATCAGTTTGGCGGTAGAAATGGCGTCCGCCAAGGAGGACCCTGCAATGTATCTGCCCGCCACGCGCTTTGTCAAGAAATTGGGAAACATTGGAAGGGTTGCAACTATGGCGTTGTCCAAGAAGCTCATTGCATTTCCTCCCGCCTCACTGCCGATAGCGAATATGGATATTAAAAATCTAATGCACCTCAAGCCAAGGAAGCCTCCGTGGAATGCTAGACCTCTCGTGCTCAATTGTCGAAATCTGAACTTCTTGTGACAGGAAGACGACAGCAGCTTGATGGCGAATGGATTCCCCGCCAAAAATGTTAAGACAAACGTGGCTATAGCCCTGAGAAGAGGAGCCAAATGAACATCCTAGTTTGTGTGAAGCAAGTTCCAGACACAGCTATAGCCATAAAGCTGGATGCAAAGCAGAAGAGCATTGACAGATCGGAAATAACGTATGTGGTGAACCCCTATGAGGAGTACGCTATCGAGGAAGCTCTGCAGCTTAAGGAAAAATATGGCGGAGAGGTCACCTTGATAACAATGGGGCCCGACAGAGCTGAGGAAGCGCTTAGAACAGGATTGGCCATGGGCGCTGATAGGGGGATTCACATAGGCGATCCTGCACTCGAGGGTTCAGATACGCTCGTGACGGCAAAGGTTCTTGCGGCGATGATTAAGGAGTTGGAATATGACATCATCCTTTGCGGGAAGGTAGCGGTGGATGACAACACGGGGCAGGTGGGCCCGGCACTCGCGGAGCTTTTGGGTGTTCCCCACATATCAGGGGCCACGACTCTCGAAGTGGACCAGGCCTCCAAGAAGGCGATTGCGAGCAGGGAGATAGAGGGCGGGCTCATGCGGATGGAGGTCCCGATCCCGGCTGTCATTACTGCCGAGAAGGATTTGAACACACCGAGATATCCCTCGCTTCCGGGGATTATGAAGGCGAGGACGAAGCTCGTTGAGAAGAGGGATGTGGCATCCCTGGGTCTGGACGCCTCGTCTGTCGGTCTCGCGGGCTCGAAAATCCAGCCTCTGGGCATGTCCCTCCCGCCAGAAAGGGAGGCAGGAAGGATAATCGAAGGCGATCCTGAGCAAGCTGCAAGGGAGCTAGCTCGTCTCCTGCACACGGAGGTGAAGATTTTCTAGGGGCTGACATGATAAGGAACATTTGGGTCTTGGCCGAACACGCTGATGGCAAATTCAAAAGGGTCACATTCGAGCTCCTCACCAAAGGCAGGGAGATTGGGGATGCAATAGATGGCTCGCTCAGCGTCATCCTCATCGGATCTGCAGTGGAGGGTATGGCACCAGACCTGCAGAAGTGGGCTAGCAAGGTTTGGGTTGTGGACCATCCGTCCTTGGAGCATTACACCCCTGATGGCTACGCAAAGGCCATAACCACCCTCTTTCAGAAGCAAAAGCCCCTCATGTTGCTGATTGCTGCATCAAGCAATGGAAAAGACCTTGCTCCAAAGCTTGCGGCTCGGTTTGACGGAGCTCTCGCATCCTCGTGCACAGACGTCATGTTGAATGGTGGACGCCTTGTTGCATTACGTCCGGTTCTTGGTGAGAAGGCTTTCGTCAAAATCGGCTTCAAGAGCCCTTTACAGATTTTGACCATCAGGCCAAATGTTGTTCCCGTGGTCGAGCCAGAGAACCCAGCTAACGGGGTAGTTGAGAAAGTGGAAATCACCTTCGAGGAAGGGGAGCTGCGGACGAAAGTGCTCGAAGTAACAAAGGCAGAAGGGAAAATCGAGCTTACTGAAGCAAACATCATCGTCTCAGGCGGGAGAGGGATGGGTGGTCCCGAGAATTTCAGGATACTTGAAGAACTAGCTGATGTTGTTGGTGCTGCGGTTGGCGCCTCCCGTTCGGCGGTCGATGCGGAGTGGAGGCCACACTCCGATCAGGTCGGACAAACGGGAAAGGTCGTCAATCCCACCCTTTACATAGCCTGTGGAATATCAGGCGCGATCCAACATCTGGCGGGAATGAAGTCCTCCAGATGGATAGTTGCCATAAACAAGGATCCTGAGGCTCCGATATTCAAAATAGCCAATTTCGGCATAGTTGCAAATCTCTTCGATGTTGTCCCCAAACTGACGGAAGAAATCAAGGCAATAAAAGCCGACTAGCTCGCCTTGGCGGATGGTGATGGAACGGAAACGGTGATGAAGGAGCTCTATCTAGTGATGTGGATAGCTGCGGTCATTACATCTGCTGTTTTTCTCTATGGGATATACAGAAAGTGGAGGCTAATCAGGCTTGGCAGGAAGGAAGACCGCCCTGGAATGTGGGGAGCGCGAATAAAATCCCTCCTGTCCTTCGGACTCATACAGAGAGGTACGCTGAGAGAAGCCTATCCGGGGATATTTCATTCCTTCATATTTTGGGGTTTCGTCGTCCTCGCCATAGGCACCACGGTTGTGTTCATACAGGAGGATTTTCTCATCCGGATCCTCTTTGATGAGCTATTCCTCTACGGCGCTCTCGCGCTCGACGTCATGGGCGTGGTTGCAATCTTCGGTGTCCTGATGGCACTCTTCAGACGATACGTTACCAAACCGGAGAGGCTCGACAACAGGAGGGGGGACGCTGTCATCCTGGTCGCATTATTTCTCATCCTCCTCACGGGATATTTCGTGCAAGGCTTGCGAATCGCCTCTAACGATAATGTGGGTCCTCTCTGCAGAACCACCTCCGAGCTGACCGGCAACGACATTCTGGGGAGGTGCAAGGATCCTATGTACTCTCCCGTCGGTCATAGCTTCGCGGCCTTTTTCCTTGCGATTGGCATCTCAGGAGCGCTAGCCACTCAAATCTGGTTTGGGATGTGGTGGTTCCACCTCGCGCTGGCGTTCATCACGATCGCGTACGTACCATACTCAAAGCTCTTCCACATAATCGCTTCGCCTGTGAACGCCTTCTGGAAAAACATGAGACCATACGGTGAGATACCTCCAATCGATGTGGAGAGTGCAGAAACATTCGGCGTATCGAGGATAGAGGAATTCACGCAGAAGCAGCTTCTCGATTTGTACGCTTGCACTAGGTGTGGGAGGTGTCAGGATGCGTGTCCCGCCTTTACAACAGAGAAACCGCTCAACCCGAAGAAGGTACTTCAGGATCTCAAGTCCCATCTCGACGAGGTTGGACCGAAGCTGATTGGGGGCGGTGGAGGAAGGAGAAGCGAGGTGGAGAGGTCCCCCATCCCTGGTGAGATTGTAAAGGATGATGAGATATGGTCTTGCACCACCTGCAGGGTCTGCCATGAGGTTTGCCCGGTTCTTGATGAGGTTCTTGACAAGATTGTGGATATGAGGAGGAACCTAGTCTTGATGGAGAGCAGATTCCCACAGGAGCTCATGTCGTTCTTTCAAAACATGGAAAGGAACTTCAATCCCTGGCCGCTTGGATGGAACACAAGGGCAGACTGGGCGAAGGATCTCGATGTAAAGACTATGTCCGAGTCGCCTACCGACACGTTGCTCTGGATCGGCTGCGCAGGATCTTTCGACGATAGAAACAAGAAGGTGAGTATCGCATTGGTGAAGGTCCTCCAAAAGGCTGGCATCGAGTTCTCCATACTCGGAACAGAAGAGAAGTGTTGCGGGGAGACGCTCAGAAGAATCGGGAACGAATACCAGGCTCAAATGCTCATGAAGGAGAACGTGGTGACCCTCAAGAAATACAAAGTCAAAAGAATCCTGACTCTCTGCCCCCACTGCTTCAACACGTTCAAGAACGAGTACCCGCAGTTTGGTGGGGAGTACGAGGTTTGGCATCACACAGAGTTCATTGAGAAGCTCATTCGCGATGGTAGGATTAGTGTGAAGAAGACCCTAGATGGAAGATTCGCCTACCACGACTCATGCTATTTGGGCAGGCATAACAACATCTATGATTCCCCGAGGAGCATCTTGAAAAGCGTCTCAAGGAAAAGATTGACTGAATTTGGGCGGGCACAGAACAAGTCCTTCTGCTGTGGCGCTGGCGGCGGAAGGATGTGGATGGAAGAGGATATTGGAAGGAGGATAAATGAGGAGAGAACCCAGGAAGCTCTGGATTTGAAGCTTGCCCTCATTGCGACCGCCTGTCCCTACTGTCTAACGATGTTCGAGGATGGGATCAAAGCCAAAGATGCCGTTGAGAGGATGAAGGTGAGGGATCTGGGAGAGCTCGTGGCGGAAAGTCTAAGTCTATAGCATTCCCCTTAGCCTCATGACCTCAACGACTCTCCTGACAGCCACCATGTAAGCCGCTGTTCTCATGTGAACCTTGTGCTTTAGGTGCGCCTCATAGACATCGTTGAAGGCCTTGGTCATTATCCTGTCCAGCTTCTGGTGAACTTCCTCCAGGTCCCAGTAATAGTTCATTGCATTCTGGACCCCTTCGAAATAGCTAACGGTGACTCCCCCAGCATTGCACAGGAAGTCAGGAATAACGAAAGCACCGTTCTCGTAGAGAATGTCATCGGCATCGGGTGTCGTGGGTCCATTGGCAGCTTCGGACACTATCTTTGCTTTTATCGCACTTGCATTCTCCTTGGTGATTACGTTCTCCAACGCCGCAGGCATCAGAACGTCAACATCCATTTTGAGTAGGTCTTCATTGCTAATCTCGTCAGTGCCCTCAAACCCACCAACCCTCCCGGTCGAGTTCTTCCAGTCAACGATCTTCTCGGGATCGATTCCCCCCATGTTCATTACCCCGCCTCTTGAGTCGCTGACCGCAACTATCTTGCTTCCCATGAGCCCGCTCATCAGAAGGGCAAGATGCTGTCCGGCGTTTCCGAAGCCCTGTATAGCGACTGTTGCGTCCTTGAGGTCTACATTGAGCCTCTTGGCTGCCTCTCGGGTGGTGTATACGCAACCTCTCGCGGTGGCGTCCCCTCTACCCTCCGAACCGCCCACTGGGACCGGTTTGCCAGTTATAACACCAGGAACGTTATGGCCGTGTAGCTTGCTGAACTCATCCATCATCCATGCCATTATCTGTGGGTTTGTATAAACATCGGGAGCGGGAACATCCTTGTCGGGACCTATTATCCTCCCAACGTGATCGATGTAGGCTCTGCTGAGTCTCTCCAGCTCAGCGGGAGACATCTCCTTGGGATTGCAAATGACTCCCCCTTTCCCCCCGCCAAGGGGAATGTTGACCACGCTGCATTTCCATGTCATCCACGCAGCAAGTGCTTTGACGGTATCCGCGGTTTCCTCTGGATGATATCTTATGCCGCCCTTACACGGGCCCCTGGCATCATTGTACTGACACCTGAAGCCCTTGAACGACTTCAGACTTCCGTCGTCCATTCGGATGGTGAAGTTCACCTCTAGCGTCCTCATGGGCTCTGCGAGAGCCTCATATATTTCACTGGGATAACCCAGCGCTTCTGTTGCTATTCGCAGTTGTCTCTGGGCTATCTTGAAGGGGTTCAAATCTTTCTCCGCCATTTCAGACACTCCTTCGGATTGCACATAACTGTGCATCCGCCTGAAAGTAGAGCGTGGATTTAATCCTTAGCTCTACGCTGACTTGCACCACTGTCCACAGCTCACGGGTGCAACGAGAAATGTGCAACCTCCAGAGCAAATCGAATGTATAGGGGATCGTATAGGTCGTGTTGTGTCATCTATGAAGGGCGCATATGTTCTCCTGATTCGACTCGATGAAGAAAGGACCCTGAAGGTCGGCGCCCTGGGTAAAATATGCTTCCCCGCCGGGTTCTACGCATATACCGGTTCCTCCATGACAAACTTGGAAAAGAGGGTGAAGAGGCACTTTCGTAAGAAAAAAACGATGAGATGGCACATCGATTACTTCCTCCTTGAAGCAGAGATTGTTCAGGCCATCCTCTTTCCCTCTGACAAGAAAGAAGAATGCGAGATCAACAAAATAGTCTTCGACATGAGCAACAGCACAACCATCACCGAAGGATTTGGCTCGTCAGATTGCTCGTGTGAAACGCACCTGGCATATCTTGGAGAGAATCAACCGCACTTGGAGTATCCGCATGAGTGACAGACCATGCACCCGCCCTCATGAACGAGTGCTGCGCCGCAGTCCGGACACACCCCCACCACGTTCCCGCTAAAGAGAGGCTCGGGTGCAAACTTATCAAGAGTTGTGGCTTCCTCGATCGGCTCTCCTACCTCCATCGCCCTCTTTCGTTTCATGTATTTCTCCAGGGCCTTGCCGACCGCATCTGGACAGGAGAGAATAATCCCGCCCTTGCCCATCAGAGGCGAAGGGCATCGAATCCCTTTCAGCTGCCTTATGAGCGGGTCAACCTCGACACCGGATCGGAGAGCAAGCGAGATGAGTCTGGCAACGGCCTCGGACTGAGACATGGCGCATCCGCCGGACTTCCCCATCTGGGAGAAGACCTCGCACACGCCAAACTCGTCCTCATTAATCGTGACATAGAGGGTCCCGCAACCCGTCCTCATCTTAATGGTCGAACCCATCGTGGTAGTAGGTCTGGGCCTTGGAACAAGCTTTCTCTCGGCTGCCTCCTCGGACTTCTTTGTCTGGCCAGTCGAGAGAACCTGAGATTCACGACTGCCATCGCGATAGACTGTGACCCCCTTACATCCCAGGTCGTACGCGAGTTTGTACACCCTAGCGATATCCTCTCTCGTTGCACTGTTTGGGAAGTTAACTGTTTTTGAGACTGCATTGTGTGTGTGCCGCTGGAACGCCGCTTGCATCCCAACATGCCATTCGGGCGACACGTCGTGGGCCGTCACGAAGAGTTTCTGAATATGATTAGGAACGCCCTCCATCCCATGGAGGGAGCCTTTCTCTGCTATATTCTTCATGAGGCCCTCTGAATAGAATCCTTCTTTCATCGCCCTCTCCCTGAACAGGGGGTTAACCTCGATTAGCCTGTCGTTGTCCATGACTGTCCTCACAAAGGAAACCGCGAAAAGTGGTTCAATCCCTCCGGAGCAACCAGCGATAATGCTAATCGTCCCAGTGGGAGCTATCGTCGTCGTCGTCGCGTTTCTCAGCTTCAGACCACCTGGAACGTCATAGATGCTTCCAGAAAAATTTGGGAAAGCACCACGGGTTTTCGCAAGCTCGGCGGACGCATTCTTGGACTCCTTCTCGACAAAGCTCATGATTTTCTCCGCCACATCAGTAGCCTCTCGGGAATCGTACCGAATTCCGAGTTTGATGAGCATGTCAGCAAAGCCCATTACCCCGAGACCAATCTTACGGTTTCCCTTGGTCATCTCTTCAATCTGATCCAGAGGATAGTTGTTCATATCAATGACGTTATCGAGAAAATGGACAGCTTTGTGGATGATATCCTTCAGCTTGTTCCAATCGATTTCGCCGTTGACAACCATCCGGGAGAGGTTTATCGAGCCGAGGTTGCAGGACTCATATGGCAGTAGGGGTTGCTCGCCGCACGGGTTGGTGCTTTCTATCTCCCCCAGTTTAGGCGTAGGGTTCCCCTCGTTCAGCCGATCAAGGAATACGATTCCGGGTTCCCCGTTAGTCCAAGCCATGTCCACAATGAGATCGAAAACCTCCTTCGCCTTCAATCGCTTAACAGCCCTCTGATTTCGTGGGTTGACGAGCTCGTACTCCTCATCCTTCTGCACGGCTTCCACAAATCTCTCAGTGAGACCCACTGAGATGTTGAAGTTGTTTATGGCCCGGTTACCCCTCTTGCACGTGATGAACTCGAGTACGTCAGGATGATCCACCCTGAGTATCGCCATGTTGGCACCACGGCGTGTCCCGCCCTGTTTGACAGCTTCGGTGGCAGCGTTGAATACTTCCATGAAGGAGACGGGACCGCTAGACACTCCTTTGGTTGAGAGAACGACGTCGTTCTTCGGCCTGAGCCTAGAAAAGGAGAACCCAGTGCCGCCGCCGCTCTTGTGTATCAGGGCGGTGTCTTTGAGGGCCTGGAATATACTCTCCATGGAGTCGTCAATTGGCAGTACAAAGCACGCGGAAAGCTGCTGCAGCTCCCGCCCTGCATTCATGAGTGTCGGTGAGTTCGGCACGAACTCCAACCTAGCCATCGTTTCGTAGAATTCGCGCGCTGTTCTTTCTATGTCTGCATCCTCATCGTAGAGTTTGTCTGCGAGGGCGATGTTGCGCGCAACTCTGGCAAACATCTCCTCTGGGGTCTCGATCACTTCCCCCGCCTCGTTCTTCTTCAAGTATCTCCGCTCTAGGACAGCGATAGCGTTTCCTGAAAGTTCGACCACTGGGCCCCAATCACCTTTCTTTCGAGCAAGAGCTACACCACCAGACGAACTTGAGTCCATCATCCCCATGCCGGAAACACCTCCTCGACAAATTACAAAGGGATAGTGGCAGAAATCACTACCCAACGGGTATAGTCTAACATCAATAATATGTTTTCGAGAGAGCTCTTGTAGGCCCCTCGATGTTTCTTAATACGATCAACCGAGGAGAGAGGGTT
>JBHIFI010000032.1:0-17599 GCA_046761005.1 Thermoplasmata archaeon | reverse complement strand
CTTCCCGAAGGAGAGAGGGATCTGGAAACCGCCTGAGGGGCAAGGTTCTGAGTACGCCAACTCTTAAATAATAGCTCTTTCTTAAGTACGCGTAATCGTAGCCAGAGGGTAGCGAATGGCAACCGAGAATAAGGAAGAGAAGAGCGAATTCAAATACATAGTTCGAATCGCCAACACCGACCTTCAGGGGGACAAATCCGTCGTGATTGCTCTCTCTGGAGTGAAGGGTGTGGGGACTAGGACAGCTGAGGTCATTGCGGACCAGCTGGGCCTGGACAGAAGATCCCGCATAGGTGACCTCTCCGACGATAAGATTGAGGAGATTGAGACCACCCTGAAAGAATTACCCAATGTCATCCCCCCCTGGCTTTTGAACAGAAGAAAAGATTTTGAAACGGGAATGGATCACCATAGAATCGGGGCAGATCTCGACATAAGTCTCAGGGACGATGTCAACCTTATGAAAAAGATCCGGTGTTACAGGGGAATTCGACACGAGATGGGCCAGAAAGTGAGGGGTCAGAGAACCCGCTCCAATGGCAGAACGGGCCTCACAGTCGGCGTCATGAAGAAGGCAGCAAGACTGGCCATGCGCCAAAGGAAGAAGGAGTGAGCCCTGAATGGGAGATCCGAAGTTTCCAAGAAGGAAATATGAGGCACCTTCTCATCCCTGGCAAAGCGAGAGGATAAAGCATGAGGACGAGCTCTTGAAGAAGTACGGCTTGAAGAATAAGAGGGAGCTTTGGAAGGTACAGTCTCTTCTTCGAAGATTCAGACAGCGTTCAAGAATCTTGCAAGCTCAAAGTAGATACGGAGATGAGCAGGCAGAGAAGGAGACAGAGGAGCTTCTGGCAAAGCTCGGACGTATAGGCATACTCCCTGAGGAAGGGGCCACTCTGGATGATGTTCTCGCTCTCGATGTTGAGGCGATTCTTTCAAGGAGACTCCAAACTATGGCATATATCAAAGGGCTGGGATATACTCCCAACCATGCCAGACAGCTCATAGTTCATGGACATGTCGCCATAGCCGGAAGGAAGGTTACGATTCCAGGGTATTTGGTGAAGAGGATCGAGGAAGGAAAGATTGGCTATCATGAGTTCTCACCTTTGTCCCACGATATGCATCCCGCCCGACCCGATGTTGAAATCGAGACGACCGAGGAACCGGATGAGGAAACGGAGGAGTGAGATTGGCTCGATGGGGGATCGCACATATCTATGCATCCTACAATAACATCATAATCACCCTGACAGACCTCACGGGTTCCGAGACCCTAACAAAATGCAGCGGCGGGATGGTCGTGAAAGCGGCAAAGGATGAGTCTTCTCCCTACGCAGCCATGAGGGCCGCTGAGCGGGTCGCTGACATAGCGAAAGAGAAGGGAGTCGATAGCATACATGTCCGCATCCGAGCGGCGGGTGGAAACAAGTCGACATCACCTGGTCCTGGTGCACAGTCGGCAATAAGGGCGCTGGCGAGAGCAGGATTGAAGATCGGTAGGATAGAGGACGTCACTCCAATCCCTCACGATGGGGGAAAATCAAAGGGCGGTAGGCGGGGTAGAAGGGTCTAGAATGAATGTCGATGTTCTGAAGCTAGATGAGAAACACGCAGAGCTGATTTTCGAGGATGTTGATCCAAATTTTGCAAATGCGCTGAGAAGAACTCTGATAGCCGACATACCAAAGATGGCAATCGAGGATGTTGAGTTCCATCTTGGACCCATTCGTGGCGAAGAAGGCGAAGAATATGAGAGCGTCACGCCGCTCTTCGATGAGATCATCGCCCACAGATTGGGAATGATACCTATTCCAACCGATTTAGAGCTTTTCACATTCAGAAATCAGTGTAAGGATTGCGCGGGTGAGGGATGCCCCAACTGCACGATAATGTATTCTCTCAACAAGAAGGGGCCCTCAATTGTCTATTCAGGCGACCTCGAGCCCGTGGGGGATTCCAGACTGAAGGTGGTCGATGAAAAAATCCCAATCGTGAAGCTCGGAAAGGGTCAAGCGATGCTCGTTTATGCGACTGCCGTACTTGGAACGGGCAAAGAACATGCGAAATGGCAGGTAGCCCATGGAGTCGGGTACAAGTACTATCCTATGATCGAAATCGAGCCTGAAAGATGCGATTTTTGCGGGAAGTGCGCGGAGTGTTGCCCCCGCGATGTTTTTCTGGTTAAGAAGAAGAGTGTGGAAGTGAAGGATAGGCTGAAGTGCAATTTCTGCCGATCTTGTGTCGAGGAGTGCCCCAAGAAGTGTATTTCTGTTGAGGGCGATTCAACAAGGATACATTTCCACTTCGAGACAGACGGTTCTTTGAAAGCTGCAGACGCGCTTCAATACGCTCTCGATTCTCTTTCCAAGAAGTTTGAGAGTCTTGGAAGGAAGGTCTACTCGCTCAAGTGATTCTTCTTCTGCGGTAGGCTATTGCCAGAGGGATGAAGAGTACGAATGCTATCGGGAGCGCCTCTGTCGGAAATTCTGGAATCATCCAGACGAAAACTCTGCCCTCGTTGAGGTCGCTTCCATCATCCCAGTAAGGGGAGCCCACAGCAAGAACGAGGAGGTTGTCATTGCTGAATTTTCCTCCGTCGAGGGCATATCCCAGAAGTTCAGAGTCCTGGTCACCGCTCAGTTTGTCATCGTATGTTGAGTTGTCATTGACAGGATCCTCGAACACGTAGACGGCACCTCTGCTTGTGCCGCCTTCGTCCGCGTATGGAGCACCAATGGCCACATCTCCAACGGAAGTGCCCATTATATTACCTGCAAAGACGGAGAATCCAAACTTCTCTTCGCTGGACTGTCCCTCTATTTCGACGTCAGGAGAACTATCGTTGGTGATTCCGGAGCCGTCTGATTCAGCAAGATATATATAGGCCCTTCCAACGTTATTTCCTCCCTGGTCGTTTTCGGGAGCTCCAACTATTATATCGTCATAGCTGTCCGAATTGATCTTGCCAACGTCTACATCGGTTCCGAGTTCCTCGTTTTCCTGCCTATATTCGAGGACACTGTCCGGAGTCTCCTCCCCAGATTCAAAATCTATGTTGCTGCCTTTGAAGAAGCTTACTCTGCCGTTCTTATTTGTACCTCCCATTATGTCGGCCCAGGGTTCCCCCACAACAACATCGTAGTAATTGTCACTGTCAATCTTGCCACAAGCAAGGGAGTCCCCGAATCTTCCATCTGTGTCGTTCAGAGGCGCGAGAGTATCATCTGGTGCTGATTCTGTCGAGGATAAAGGACTCAAATATATGTAGGCCTTTCCTGCTGCGGCTTTGGTAGGCGCCCCTACTATGACATCATCGTAGTCGCTGTTATCAACATTGCAAACCGCCAAGGCATCCCCGAACGCTCCACCCTCACTACTAATAGTCACATTCGGAGTGGTTTCTTCTCCTTCCCAGCTGGGCCAGCCATAATAGACGTACGTGGGCGGATTATCAGTATCTGACTGGCTCGCAACAGCATCCCAATATGAGTCGCTGTTTATCAGTCCAGCAGCAACCGCCGTTCCGAGTTTGTCGTTTGTCGTGGGTCCCAGAATCGTAACATCGGGGCTGTTGTCATTTGCGGTAAAGGGGCCATAGTAAACATGAGCCAGGCCTCTGAGGCTTACACCATTATAGCTGTTGAAAGGGGCTCCTCCAAGAACATCAGCATAGCCGTCTCCATTGAAGTCGCCTATTGCTACTGACCTGCCAAAGTACTCAGAAGTGTTGTATATACTATCGTCCTCCAGCGTGTAGTAGACGCTGGGATCGATGACTACTGGATAGCTCACTTCCATGAACCAGCTAGCATCGCACATGAGCTGGATGCTTCTTGAGGAGGGCGAGAAGAGATAGGAGCAGTCCAATTGAGCATCCGCAGAGTCATACGCATAGGGAGGCATCACCGAAAAGACTTTGTCGTTTCCGAGATAGAAGTCTAGGTTCCTGGTTTCCACCGTTTCCCCGGAGGAACTCCCCTCGACAAAGGGAAGGAGGTCATCGGAATAGTCGACTCCAAAGTGCATTCCGAGAAACTCCGAGCCTGCGTCAAGATTTGGAGGAGAATGCAGTATGATGTTCTCCTTTAGGGTTCTGTCTTGGAATTCATAGATGATTGAGCCATCGATCCCCTCAAATGCATCGAAATACCCAGCCTGATGATTGTCTATGGCCAAATGGGAATCCGATAGAACACCGAAGATATTCTCTGCCCCATCTCCGGTAGCAGTAATGCCGGTTGGAAGATCCCAGCTGAAATAGTATCCGTCCTTCTCGAACTTTACCTTCCCAGCCTGTTCCGTGAAATAGGCATTGTAGCTTCCCTTGGAGACAGCATCGTATTCTCCGAAGTCTCCCCGAGTCGCATATCTCGTCCCCGAATTCCTATCGAAACCTCCGCTCCAATCCGTAGTGTCGAATCGCACATCGAAAGTGGGACCAATGAGGAGACCCGTGAGATCCACACCCGCTTCAAGTTTGTTGGGATCCTTCGCAAAACTAGGAGTTCCTGCAGGGTCCCATATCCACTGTCCTGGTGATACTCCACCGAAAGAAAGAAATTCTCTCTTTAGCTCGTCTCCGTTCTTCCCGCTTATTTCGAGGAGGTAGTCAGCATAGAAACCTGTCTCTCTATCATAGAGATAGCCCACACCCGGCTCGGTGTCTACGAAGGCCCTTAGCACATCCTCTCCCACGTTTTGAGGCTTCTCTACCGGCCCTATGTATCTACTCACATTCTTCCCACGGTACTCAGGGAGGTAATCATTCCGAATCGTTGTATTCAAATACAGGTCTGGGCCTGCGGGATAGTCTACTAAGCCATCGCTATCCACATCTCCCCCTTCCATGGAATCGGGGATCCCATCGTTGTCAAAATCGTATCTGTAGATATCCGTACCATTAGGCCCGTCTACGTCGTTCGGAACAGAATCAAGGTCGGTGTCAACAGTCGGTGGAGGCACGATTTTCTCTCTGCCGGTGTATGGTATCGCTGTCCCCTTCAGAATCCGTCCTTCAACCTCCAAGAAAAAGAAGAAACTATCTGTCTCATTGGCCGAGGAGTAACTCACAATATCGATGTTAGGATTGTCGTTTGAGACATCTCCAGGCATGTCAGGCGTTCCGACCCAATCGAAGAAAGCACCGTCGATCGAGTAGCCCTCCTTAACGGAACCGAGATATCCTAGTCCTATACCATTCGCTGGATTCTCCGTCCTCAGAGTGACAGAGCCACCTTCCGTGAGAACGTCTGAGGGCTGTCTTATCCGCATTCCAACAGTGTTCTGCGATGCGCTCGTCGTATCAACGGCCACGTACAAGACTTCAAAGGAACCTTCCTGAACTGTCAGATTCAATTCGAATGTCACTATGTTTGAGGGATACGTTGTGTCGATGGTGACCAGGTTCTCATCCAGTAACTTCACGTCAGAGATTTCACTGGGAGAGGCTGTCCCAATCATTTCTGCATATATCTGAGTGATTTGAATATCCATTCCATGGGCAGTCATGGTCAGCCTAAGAAGAATCTCATTCGTGCCCGAAACCACCCAATCGTCGAGATAGCTTTCCTCGACTACTTCCAGTGAGCCGCCTACATTCGAAACCACAAGGTCAGCCATGTCTTGGTCCCCATCGAATCCATGAGAGGCAAACAGCACATCGATTGGGTGTACATCCATGGAAAGAATGTTCCAATCGACTTCAGCTTCAAGATTGGAAGAATCTGCCACCGCCCTAATGCTCCTGGGCTTGAACCAGCCATTCCAGTCATCCTTACCTCTTGCAGTGTCATATTCGTGCATGAGTGCCTGAGTGACCGTGTTGCCAGAACCGAAAATCTCGATCATCCTATCGGCGCCTATTCCCTCTATTCTATAACCTGTCGCCCCACTCCTATCCGTGTCCATGAAGATGAAAAAGGTGTCCAGCAACTCATCTCCATTTCCTTGCAGTATGGTTCCCAACACTTGTACGTAGAAAGTCAGGAAACCCGAATCATCATAGACAGCGGTCTCTACGATATCCACGTTCGGGTTCAACATCGGTGACTCCCTACTCTCGGTGAGCAAAACACCCTTCCAGTCATCGATGCTCCCGTCTATTGCTATTTTCCCTTCCGTAACCCTCGCAACTGTGACAAAGAAAGAAGATGCGACTAGAATCATAGCCACCGCGATCGGGAGGAGGAGCTTCCACCTTCCCCTGATTTCTTCCCTTTTAAACCTTAGTGAGCCAAGACCGTTGGTCATTCCCATTCCGTTTGTGAGGCCGTTTATCAGCCCCCTTCTGGCTCTCTCTATGCCATTTATTAATCCATTTATTCTGCCAGGGGGAATCATTGCCTCCCTTCGTCTGCCGTTTATCAGACCCTCTCGCGGCGGAACCTTCGGAGGAATTTCCTTCTCCGGAGGGACTACTTCCCTCTTCCTTTCTTCCTCCTCAACCTTCTCCCAGAGCCGCTCCATCTCAGCCTCGATCGCCCAAATCTTGTAGGGTGAGCGCAGCATCAACTCTATCTTTTCGATATCCTCCTCGAAACCCTCAGTGGGAAGGGACCGAAGGCTCCCTCTCAGTATCTCTACCTTTTTCAGATTCTCCTCAAATTGGAAGAAAGCGGTTCTTGCGCGGTGTGGTTCCTTCTGCAGAACCTCCTCCAGCGGAAGGACGTTATAGCCCTGTCTCCTCCACTTCTCAAGCTTCTTTCTATAGGCCTCTTCCTCGGGAGAGAGCTTCTTCTCCTTTTCCGCGATCTCGGATTCCAGCACTTCGAGCCTTTTCAAGATTTCTTCTTCATCAATCTCCTCCAAGAACTCCGTGCCGCAGGTCGGACATCGACTTTCTTCAGGGTCGAGGAGCTCGCCGCACATGGGGCAGGCAAAATACTCCTCAGCCTCCTCTTCTGGCGGCCCGATCTTCTCAATAATTTCCTTGATTTTCTCTGGAGGGATAACTTCTTCTATAAGCTCTTCGAGATCTTTGACTGCGGGTTCTACCTCTAGGACCTCTTCCTCAGCCTTCCTTGCAAGCTCAAGCGCCTTTTGGTACGACTTAACCGCTTCCTCTCGTCTGCCGAGAGCTGCCAGAACACTTGCTCTTGCATTATAGACTGCTTTATGCTCTGGCTCAAGCTTTACCACGGCATCATAGCATTTGAGGGCCTTCTCATACTCTCCAATGCTCCTGAGGAGCTCACCTCTGGCGAACCACAGGTTAACATTTCTGGGATGCTTCCTCAGTAACTCCTCTTGTCTCTTTAGAATTCTCTTTGTCCTCGATATCTCTTCCTCGGTTGTGGTTTCCTTCCACTTCTTTATGAAATCCTCAGTGAATTTCTTCTTTTTCTTTTTGGGCATGAGCAGACCTTAATCCCTGAGTACACCCTATCATTCGCAACTTTTGTATTTATTCGTTGTATCGTCGTTTTCAGCGATGTATATCTCTTTTTCGGGTATTCTATCGCACTATTTTTTGTCCAATAACACTCCAATCCTTACCTTTCGCCGTCGACCAAAGAAATTATTAGGCTATTTATCTTTATGCCTATGGGCGCGAGGTCGCCTCTACCCAATTAGCGGGGTGTGATTATGGCAAAATCCATAAAGCAGGCAAAGGTGGGGAAGAAAAGGGCCAGAGACCGAGCCAAGGCCGCCAGGCTTAGATTGGAATCTGAGAAACTGAAAGTCAAGATCGCAAAGCAGGAAGAACTCGTGAAGAAGATGAAGAGAAGAGTGAAGGAGCTTGAGACGAAGGCTGCTAGACTCGAAAGGGGTCCGGCTCCGCAATACCCCAGAAGGGAATACTAGCAAGAAAAACGGTCTGGAGCTTACGGTGACTTCGAAGCCTTCTTTCTTCTCTTGCCTAGACCGAAGAGCCTCCTCTTTCTTTCTGGTCGAAGTGACGCCGGAGTCGGGACTCCTGCAAAAGCTTTTTTCTCGGCCAGTTTCTGACCTATCACCTTGAGCTCTCTTTCCCAGAGCGCCAGATGTTCTTCCTTTTCCCCCAACTTCTCCTCCTTCTCGGCCAGTTCAATCCTCAGCTTCTCCAATTTTCTTCTTGCCTGAAGCATCACTTTTCTTCTTTTTTCCAGCTCCCGCTCTCTTTTGGCGAGTTCTTCGATTTTTTCGAATGTCTTTCTCTTGAGCTCAAGGAGCTCTTCCTTGTTTTCTTCGGACTCTCCAACCTCGACCATCCTTGCTATCCCTTACCCTTACTATTATCCATGAGGCCAGAGGATAAGAACGTTTTGATTTTTGCTACTTCTTCAAACTGGCGAGCTTCTTCCTGTCGAGCTTGATATTCTCAGATGATATAAGTTTGAGATAGAGATCCATGCCAAGATACAGGGTGGGCACGACCTTTTCGACATTGACCGCACCACTTGGATCGAAAGCCGAGGAATCGATATGCGTAGCGACTACATCTCCAACGAACCACTCATGGTCTCCGTATGTATTGTTGGCGAAGAGCACGCACTCATATGCCGCATACGAATTCCTTATGATAGGAACTGATGTTTGGATAGGGTCCACCTCTTCAATCTTGAACCGCTCGAACTTGTTGATGTCTCTCCCGCTGCAGCCACCGACCTGGGCGACGAGTTTCGCCATATCAAACGGCACGAAGTTGATTCCGAACTCCCTCGCTTCTGTTATCATCTGGAATGTGTGCCGCTTGGGAGAGATAGATACGCCATAGAGTGGTGGGTTGAATGAGATTGGAGAGTGCCAGGCGGCTGCCATTGCATCCTTTTCTGAGCCCCTGCTCACAGTCACAATCGTTGCGATTGCCGGACAATAGTGGTAGAAGCCTCTCATTTCTCTTGTGTGCTGGTCCAACATACGAACACCTCACTGACTACTTATCTCAATTACCTTTCTCTATTTCAAGTAGTCCATCTCAGGTCCAGACCTTGTTGTTGGAGAAGATACACATTGTCTCTCCTCGATTTCCTTGGGAAAAATCACCTGCAAGGTCGATTCTGAGTACGCTCCTGATGGCATCTGTGTCGAGATGGACCTTTCAACAGCGAAGAGGTTGACCGAGGAGAGAACATTCAGCCCCTTTGACCTGCTTTTCGTGAAATACAGAAATATCCAGGCAGAGGACGTTGAGCTTGCTAGAGCCCTTCTATGAGTTAGTCCTAGCGTCGGTTGCTGAAGTGCTTCTACGGATGGTAGAAGAACCCGACCGCCACTATGAGATAGACGACGACCAGCATAGCTCCCTCATACCAGTTGGACTCTCCATCGGAGGAGGCCATATTGACTATCGCGACCGAGAGGGCTATAGCTATGAGCTCGAATATCTCAAATGCCAGAGTCATTGGCGGTCCGAAGAGAAGTGAGGCGAAGACGAGAAGGGGAGCGACGAAGAGAGCAATCTGGGTTGCCGAGCTTGTGGCGATCTGCACGCTCAGGTCCATCTTGTTTTTGTATGCCATCACGACAGCGCTTCCATGCTCAGCAGCATTACCTATGAGGGCGATGAGGATGACTCCCACGAAGAGGTCGTTCAAACCCAGGACTTCCGATGAACTCTCTATCGCCCCCACGAGGAACTCGCTCTCAACGGAAACGAAAACGGTCGAAATCAAGAGTCCCGCGATGGCAACTTTCTTGCCCCACCCTGGCTCCTCAATTCCGCCCACCGGATTGAAGATGCTCTTGTGAGTGTGAAGAGAGAAGACTAGACCCGCGAAATAGACCACAATAAGCAGAACAGATGTCCAGATGCTTAGGTCCACTATCTGGGTTGGATCCCCGCCGATGATTGAGGAGTACAATGTGGCCATGGTGGGAATGGTGAGTGCCACTACCGCAAGGACGAGCATCGTGGATGATGTTCCGGCCGCCCGCCTCTCAAACCTCTGGATCTTGTGCTTGAGCCCGCCTGCAAACATGCTCAATCCGAGGACGAAGAGGATATTGCCAATTATGGAGCCAGCCAACGAGGCCTTAACTATCTCATGGAGACCCGCTCGAAGTGCGAACAGTGCAATGATCAGCTCCGTCGCGTTTCCGAAAGTGGCATTCAGAAGACCGCCAGAACCTGGACCAAGCCGCTTGGCAAGCTCCTCAGTGGAGATGCCCATGAAGTACGCTAGCGGCACAATCGTAATTGCGCTCATTGCGAAGACGATGATTGGGGAAACCTCGATAAGTACAAACACAACGCTCAAGAGAAACAGGACACTTATCAACACGCAGAGAATAGACCTGCCTTTGCCGAAGCGACCTTCTTTCTCGTTGTGAACCATCGACATCATCTTCTCTCAATCCATTGCTGTGAAGCGTATTTCGTCCGGGAGAGTTCTTCCGTCCTCTCCAACTCCTCTCGAGTGGGCCTCTCCCTCGCTAACTCGGCTCCGAGGGCCTTTTCGAATCCTTTGACTAGCTGGCTTGAGATTTTCTGGAAGTCGTAGCCATCAAGGCTCAACTCCCTCAAGGATGTCACCCTCTCTCTCGGCATACATATGGTTCCTCTTCTCGTTTTCTCCCCACCGACCTTTAATATGCTGAGCATGGTTTCATAATCCGCATCTAAGAGTATCGTTCCATGCTGCAAGATGATTCCCTTTCTTCTTGTCTGCGCGTTTCCCGAGATTTTTGCTGAGCCCACAACCACATCATTCGTTGGAGAAATGCTCGCTTCGAGTCCCGCATTCTTCAGACCTTCCACGATTCCGGCGCAAATGAGCTCATAAGACTCCTGAATGTTCTGGGGAATGGAGTCGCCTGTCTCGGATGCGACGACCGAGTAGGTGACTTCCATATCATGAAACACCGCCCCGCCGCCTGTGATGCGCCTCACAATATCGATTCCAAGATCTCTGCATTTCTCAACGTATACTCCGTCGTGCAGCCTCTGGAAATATCCTATGGATACCGCCTTGGGGCTCCAACCGTACAACCTCAATGTGGGCGGGACCTTGCCCTCTTTCCGTGCTTCCATTATGGCCTCATCCATAGCCATGTTGTGGAAGGCGTTCGAATGTCCTGTTTCAAGAAGCCTCCATCTCATCTCCATAACCCGCCCGGAGCCTAGGAATGCCTCCTAGGATCTTCCTATAGCTTTCTCTGAAAGTGCGCTCGCTTATCAAGTGAGCATCACCTCTGCTTCCTTCGCAATTCTTTCATCATCCAGTTCCTCTGGATAATTATATGGTGTGCATCCTGGTCTCTCATTGTAAAAGGGCCTGTTGCATCCGTCACATCCTCGTGTAAGGAGTGCTTTAGGGATGATTTCAAGAAGCGAATCTTTCTGTAGACTTGGAAGGATAAGCCTTTCGTTCTGGTCATATTCAAGCTCTATCCTCGGGTCCTGAGAAATCAGATATGTTGCGACCTGAATTCTTCTGTAGCGCTCAAGGCGTGGAGGCTCCTTGCTCTCCAACCTCGTTCCCTTGCACGGCGTGAATGCGAAGAGGGCGATAGGAATGTTCTCTACAGAGAGCTTCCTGCAAATCTCAACAATCTCTCTGTCCGTTTCTCCCAAGCCCACAATGATGTGCGTGCTTATCATTCCTGGGAAAGACCTTGCGGCGGATATAAGAAGACTCAGAGCTTCCTTCAGCTCCCCACCTCTGAGGTTCGAATATAGCCTTTCAGATGCAACATCTATAGGAAGGCCGATGCAATTTGCGCCTGATCCGATGAGATCGCCTATCATACGACTGTCCTCGGTGCGGATTTCGACGCTCACTGGCAAATCACATCGACTCCTGATCTCTTCCAACCAGTTTTGGGCGGTAGCGAAACATCCGGGCCTATTTACCACCTGAAGACAGATTCTCTTGAATTCAGACTTTCTCTCTTCGAGGGCCTCCCAGACATCTGATTCCACAAACAGGGGCCATGTTACTCTGCACATATATTCCGGTGGCGATGTACTCGTCTTAGCTTTTGTGCAATAAGCGCAATCGTAGACACATCTTCCGGGAGTGAGAAGATGTGCGGTTGTCGGATGAGAAAATGCTTTGCCCTTCCTAAGCCCTAAAGCTATGGCGGTTCCTGTGGCCGCCCGAACTGCCATTTGAAATCCTCACTCCGTCCTGTTTCGAAAGGCTCTCTCGATACTGCCTTCCGTGGGATTGCAGGGGGCAATAAGGCTACCACCTAATGAAATACTCGCCCCTCCGCATGTCAGCGATTCTTTCGTACCAAGGAAATTGGCGATCAGGACTCACCCTACACAGAGAAGTCTGAGAGACCTCCCGAGGGCGCTATAGATGACCGACTCGATGCATTCAACTATCGATCATCAAGAGAAAGCCAATAAGGAGCGGGCTTATATGAGAAGTCACTTTAACGAGCCCCGAAATTCTTCGGGCTCACCTATAACCGAAACTACCGTTGTGCTCATTTGTCGGAGCCGTTTTCGGTTACACCTGACGCCGAAATCTTGGGGAAGATTTGACACAAGCCAGCACATTCACTCACCCCTCCTATTGACCCTTATATTCGGTTACACCTGATGCCGAAAATCTGCAACTCCTAGTCTGTGGAGATGTCTTTTCGGTTACAGGTATAGCCGAAGATTTGCATCCCAGTGCGCCAGAATGAGCACCTTTTCGGTTACACCTGATGCCAAATACCTCGCACCATGGTCAAGAGAGCATCAGGCTTTCGGTAGAAAGGCACACTGAGGCACCTACCCCATCGCTTCAACTTCCCGATTACAGGCTCATGGGCTAGACCCTTGCCCAGCAGGCTTTCAACCGAACCTTCCAAATCATCCCTCTCAACGCCATCCTTTTCCGAAGCTTCCAGGAGGGCTTCTCACACTGCTCGCTTTCCCCTGTGTCTAGCCTCCCCATGAATTAAAAAGCCAGGACTTGGAGAGGTTCATAATCTCTCGCTTTCCTCTTTCACAACGTCAGCGCCTTCTCAGTAAGCCTTTCGCAGTAAGTGAGAATCACCCGGGATTATCATTCTTGATTCCTGGGTGAATATGCTGAATAGTCCTGGAGTGAATAAACAACCATCTATTCACGAAGAGATGAGAAAGGTGCATAAATGAGATTGAGGAAGGACAAGAAAGGGGTTTCCTCTGTCGTTGCAACTATTCTAACTCTCCTTCTAGTGGTCGTTGTCATTACCGCATTCACGAGCTGGTACGTTCCATGCCAGATGAAAGAGAATGAATATGCTCACATGCGGAAGACTCTTGGGGAGTTTGAGGAGTTCAAGAATGCGATAGACTTTGAGGTTGCTTTTGCCAAGACTCTCAGCGCAGAGGAAGAAGGAGCAATTCCCGCTCAGATGTATTCCACAATCACTCTTGGTTCAGAAGGGATTCCGGCTCTCGCACAGCCGACTTCCGGGACGCTGTCCTTCGATCCACATACTGGAAGCTTCTCGGTGGAATGGAGATTCGTCCACGAGTGGGGTTCGGATGAGTTACGGAGAATCGATCAAGATGTCGTACTCATTATGGATAGCTCTACCAGTATGTGGTGGAATGATCCGCGCAATGAGAGGATCGATGCTGCAGAGCGATATATTGATAATCTGGAACCGCCAGATAGGGTGGCCATAGTCGACTTCGATCACAGGGCTCGTTTAGTGAGAACAAATGTTGGAGGAGAGCCCCATCATCTCCATCACACGGGTCACGGTGGAGATGAGACGTATGAATGCGCAAAAGAAGACGTCCGCACAATAGACTCATGGGGTCGAACGAACTTTGGATGGGCTATTCATGTGGCAAATGATGAGCTAATCACCTATGGAGACGATGACCATGTCTGGATTGAAATTCTTCTCACCGATGGCAGAAACAACAGGGTTCAGAATGATACCCAGGCATTGGAAGAAGCGCAGCGGGCGAAAGATAATGGAATCACGATATTCACGATAGGTCTTGGCAGGGAGAACTTTCGAATCCTGCGACAGATTGCCGAAATCACTGACGGTAGATACTATGCTGCCCCAGATCCTTCCTATCTCGATTGGATATATCAGGATATATCGAATCAATTCGCGGGTGAACTGGGCTGCTCGTGCATCGAACTCTCGCAATCTTCTTTGGGAAGAGTGAGATTGGATGTCGATAACAGGTATTACGTAAGGCAGAGCCTGATATTTGAGCACGGAGCCGTTATTTTGAGCCAGACAGATGGATCAATCATCACATCGGCTCCATATTTCTCAATAGTCGAAACCACTGAAGGGCAGCTTCAAATTGATTTGAGGACGATATCCTTGATAGGAGAACCTGGTGCGGTGAGTGGGACGGGATCGGAGGGGATCACCACATCCATCGTGTCGATATCCTCAGAGCGATATACATACACAGAGTCCACCCTTGATAATCTGGACACGGAGGCCGAGTCTCTTCAACAGGATGTCCAGTACAGATTGAGTCTTGGCGGAGTATTGACCCAAGGTGCTGGTCAAAGAATTCTGGCGAAGTTGGATGAGGTGGAGGGGCATATTGAAGCCGCTATTCAGAAATGGGACAACGGCGAAACCGAGGATGCATTGGACCGAATCGAAGATGCTTTGGAGTCTGCAGATGAAACAATCCAAGTCGTTCAGGAGAGAGAAAGCGATGGTGAGATTCAGGATTGGTATGCGGAATATCTTCTGCTGAGACTTGCCCAGCTGAAATGCAATATTGGGGAATGGAAGGCATGGATAGGCGGAATCTCGATCGTTATTACTACCGACTACGTGGAAGCATGGAACAGTTGGTTGCATGGTGTTCTATCCGGTCTTGATTCCAACCAATACTCTCTCCTCCAAGCGGATAATCAGGTAATCCTGTCCCTTCGAAGAGTCGTAGAACTTCAGCTTGAAGTCGCAACTATCCAAGCAAGAATATAGACGCTCTGCTGTTCTATCCACAAGCAGCCGGATACGTTATGGTTGAGGCCGAACGAGCAATCGTCCCACTTATCCAATTAATCAGTGGTCTTTTTCCGAAGGGAATTTGGATAGGATTGAAATAATAGCAGTTGATAAACTCGAGTGTGGAAGAGGAGGTCATCTTGAATGTTTCAGTATCGTGATGTTGATATCGAAGAAGACAGGGATCTACTCCTGGAACTTCATTGCAGAATAAACTACGAGAGCGAGACACCGCTAGCCAGAAGGGTGCTATATGAAGAATACAGAAAAAAATGGCTGAGCACTTTACAGACCGATACTTTCCTTTCGGACCTGAGGGAGTCATTGAAGGACGAGAGAACCATCGCTGAGGTCTTGGAGGACGACGGCAAAGTTGTCGGATATATATGGGTCACATTCTTGGATATTCGGGATTAGAATCTCACTGCTGCAGAAGTGATGGATATCATAGTCACTCCTGATTATCAGCGGCGAGAAATTGGCTCGGAGTTAATGAAACACATCGAAGAACTCGCACTAGCCAGAGGGGCAATATTGTTGCGGTCTGACACCGGAACCGAGAATGTAGGCACCCAGAAGCTCCATGAAAAGCGCGGATTCAAGGCCTATCGCATTCGTTATGAGAAGATCCTTTCTGATTTGAAACTCACCACTGGGTGACCTCTTCTCACTCTAGGACATGGATGTTCTTCCTCTTGCAAATATCCTTGAGTATCTTCGGCCAAACCGTGACACTGACCTCTCCGAGGTGGGCCTTCCTGAGGAGAAGCATGTATGTGCGGGACTGCCCTACGCCACCGCCTACGCTGAGCGGGACCTCATTGTTCATGATTGCCTGATGGTATGGCAGATTGAGGAGATCTTGCTGACCGGACATCTCCAGCTGCTTCTTGAGCGTCTCGGCGTTTACGCGGATGCCCATAGACGACAGCTCATGTCGGCGCTTTGTCACAGGATTCCAGACAAGAATGTCACCGTTAAGCCCGTGCATAGGTCTGCCGTCCTTGGAAACTGTCTCTGTAATCCAATCATCGTAGTCTGCCGCTCTCATTTCGTGGGGGTAACCGTCCCTGAGCGGCCAGCCAATCCCATAGATGAAGATAGCAGGATATTCCTTCAATATCTCTGTCTCGCGCTGCTTACGCGGCATGTCGGGGTATCTATCAAGGATGTCTTCGGCGTGAATGAATGTAAGCTTCTCGGGCAAGTTGGGGTATTTGTCCGTCTTCAGCTGGGGAAAAAGCTCCTGTACATGGTTCTCGGCGCCCTTGAGGACCTTCCAGATCTTCTTTACCACTTCCGTCAGGAAATCCAGGTTGCGTTGTTCTTCCGTTATCACCAATTCCCAGTCCCACTGGTCCACGTATGCGCTGTGATCGTGGTCGAGGAAGTAGTCCTTCCGCACCGCTCGCATGTCAGTGCATATGCCCTCACCCACCTCGATGCCAAACTGCTTCAGCGCGATCCGCTTCCACTTTGTTGCAGCTTGCACTACCTGGGCATCGACAGGGTGCTTGTCATAGTCGTTGGAAATGTGGAACTGGATTGGGGATCGTGAGCCATCACGGTCCAGATAATCATTCACGCCACTCTCAACGTCCACGATAAGAGGAACTGTGACCATAACTAGATTGAGCTCCTTGCACAATCTCTCCTCTATGTAATTCTTCAATGCAAAGACGGCCTTCTGCGTTTCCTTTATCGTCAGCAGAGAGCTGTAGTCTTGGGGTAGGATTCCCTCTAGCTCGTCATAATCCCCGATGCCCGGACCGGCGAGGTCTGCTTTCTTGTCTCTCATGTCCTCCTCCTTTTCGATTCCTCACGGGAATGTCAATGCCGATGTTGTGGCTGTCGTCCATCCGAAACAATATCACTGGGATATATAAACGTGAGCCAGAGATTATGGATTGAAAAGACTAGCCAGCTTGCCTAGGATACACTCAATCCTTTCGCCATCACCTTTTCATACCCCTTGATTCATTCCATTCTTGAGGCTAGGAGAACTCAGCGATCTTGTTGTTGCAATGATAACTAATCCGTACAAGCAATTACCCCCAAAGCTTTTCCCAGCCTCTCTGAGAGGAATTGAGTGCGGTATCGTGTCATTCTTATGGGAATATTCTTTCTTGGCGCGTCATTTGCCTGGGTTGTTCTCTCACCTATTCCTGAGTTAGTAGTCGCTTGTTGTTGGGTATCTCCCGTTTTCTTCCTCTTGGGCATTATTCTGATTGTCTGGGGAGTGATCGTAGGAGATTAGCTTTTGTCTTGCCTCTATCTCAGACTTGTTCTGAGGGAATACTTAACTACTGAAGGTGTCAGAAGTTAGGTTCATTGTCACCATAGCTCTTTTATATGACAAGATGATGATAATCTGCCTCAGTAGAGGAGGATGGTATAACATGGCTGAACCACAGAGAATTAGAAGTGAGCCTGTTAGTGAAGAACCGATGCCTGCACCAATGCAGGCTCCCGTAGCACCTGCAGCCCCTTTGGCGCCTAGGACCGACGTCTCCAAACCTGGTCTGGTCATCGCAGTCATCGCCCTGGCTTTGGCCCTGGTTGGAATGGTGGCATTCCCCGGACCTGTAGGTCCTGAGGGACCGCAAGGCGAACAGGGCCTGGAAGGCGATGAGGGACCAACTGGACCGACGGGACCGCAAGGTCTCCCAGGGACTGATGGCACCGATGGTGCTGATGGCACCGATGGTATTGCCTGCTGGGACCTTAATGGAAACGGCACGGGGGA
>JBHIFI010000031.1:0-19546 GCA_046761005.1 Thermoplasmata archaeon | reverse complement strand
CTTGGGGTGATACCTCTCAGATCAATCCAGATAGCGCGGGCATCTCCTTTGATGGTGATCACGATGGTGCTCTGACTCAACATGGCGATCACGAGTTTACGATTACGAGCGGTGATCCCGAGTGCACGGGCTTCAACTCGCCCAAATGTCACTTCATCTACGAGAGCAACCTGAATCGATGGATATCGAGCGATGATATGGACGAAACGCTTCCCTATCAGCAGGGCTTGGCTGCGGCCACTGGCTTTAACACGAGCGACAACTCCCCCACTAATCATAGCATATACGAGTTCTCTATTCCAATTGCTCTTCTGGGACAACCATCAAAGACAGTCGTCCTTGGCGACGTTGTAGGATTCTACGCTGGGAGGCACACTCCGCCTTCAGTTGGCGTGCGGGATGGCGATACTGCGAAAGTCGCAATCTGGCCAAGTAATAACCTTGCTCCAAGCGACTATGGCGACCTCCATATTGGTGAACCTGTGGATCTAGCTATTGAGCCAGATTTTCAGACATCGCCCGCGAGACCGGGACAGACAGTCATCTATCCCCTCAGAATTCGAAACATCGGAACCACTTCTGACTATTACGATTTGGAGGGCGTGTCTACGAAAGGATGGAACATCAGATTCTATGATGTCCTCATGAATCTACTTTCAGATGATGGTGGCATAATCGGCCTTGTTGATGTGGGACCAGTTAGTCCAGGTTTCTATGTCAATATCAGGGCGGAGGTCGAGGTCCCTGTAGGATCCGCTCAAGGTGAGATGGACTTTGAACAGATTACCGCTTTTTCCTGGACAAACACCTCGCGAGTTGCCACAGCCTTGCTGAGAACTGGGGTTCCCAAAGGAACTCCCTGGTTCGATCATCTCGAGTTTGGCTCGGAGGGTTGGTACGTCTATCCACGCAACGTAACGGACTGGGAGTTCGGAACACCTTCTTTTGCAGCTGGTCCTGCATCTGCGCATTCTGGCTTAAACCTCTGGGGAACTAAACTCTCATCGAACTACAGTAAGCTCTCAAATTCCTATCTCTATTCACCATTCATTGAGATTCCAGACTTCGTGACGAAATCGTACTTCTACTTCTGGCACTGGTATGACATCGTGGGGAGCGGTGAAGACGGAGCATGGGTAGAGATGAGCCTGGATGGTGGTCCGTTCGAGCTAATAAGTCCTGTTGGCGGGTATCCGGATCTTAGATTCGGAGCGGAACCAGCTTATGCTCAATTGAGCGGGGATTGGGTTCAGGCCGAGTTCAATATATCATCTGCAATAGGCAGCACGGTCTGCTTTAGGTTCCGTTTCTGGGATTTCTCCAACCTCTTCCCACCGAACAAGGGTCTGAACAAGGTTGCTCCCGGCTGGTACCTGGACGATTTCGAGGTTGTCAATATAGGCCTTCCCTCTGGGGTTATTGTGAGTCCAGATTATGTTTATAGCTCAGTCCTTGGAGGAGAGGAGGCCACCTATGAGCTGTTTGTCGAGAACAATGGCACAAATCCAGATATATTCGACATTACCGTAGATTCCTCCCTTGGTTGGGTGGTGAAGCTCTACGATGCCTTCTGGAATCCTCTTCCGGACACTGAGTCCCCGCCAGATGGGATTCCAGACACGAATCGGCTATCGAATGGCGAGGTAGCCTTGATAAGAGTGAACGTTAGTGTCCCGTCCCTTGCTCAACCAGGTGTGAAGGATATCACGACCTTCATCGCTAGCTCCTCAACCAATCTTTCCGTGTCTGCCTCGGCAACAATCGAAACGCAGGTGCCATATTCTATTCCTCTGTTCGATGATATGGAGAATGGTACGGGCGACTGGATCGCTGGCGGTCTTTGGCATCAAGTGAGGAATGAGACCGGAACTGAGCCGCCATGGAATATCACCTACAGCGGCTCCTATTCCTGGTGGTATGGTCAGGATCCGACTGGAAACTACGATACAGGTAGCCGCACATCGGGAAATCTCACCTCACCTCCGATCAATCTGGTCGACACCCTTGGAGCCGAGCTGACTTTCCGATATTGGTACGAGACTGAGCAGACATTGGACAAGGATCAACGCTGGCTACTTCTCAAGGTCGGGAACAGACCATGGCAGAAGCCTGGCGATCCCGGTGCAATTCAGCTGAATTTGACACCGGAGCGTACCTGGCTTGAGTGGAGAACGAATCTCAGCACCTCTATTGGCAACATAGTGAGGGTTAGACTCTACTTCGATTCCATCGACAATCTGGATAATGTATACCAGGGTTGGTACTTGGATGATTTCCTGATCGAGGAGACTATTCCGAAGAACTATCCACCAATGGTTTCTATAGTTAAACCCGAGGGTGCAGAATCCTTCTCATATGCTTCCAGCCAGGAAATAAACTGGACAGTGTCCGACGATTTCGATCAGCCAGAGGAGATGATGTTATGGTTGAACTACTCAGTCACAGGTGAGCCGCCCTGGGTTCCTATTACGGGGGCACAAGGGATAGCCGCCACGGACGGCTTCCTTTGGACGATACCCCGGGAGAACTCCTCGAACGTCGTCCTGAATGCTACAGTGAAGGACTCGGGTGGTCTCGTCGCATGGGATCATAGCAAGCCCTTTGAAATCGATGGAACAACACCCTTCGTCTTCCAGTGGGAACCTCAAGGGGTGGATGCTCTCACAAACGATCCAATCATCATCTCTTTCAGCGAAACGATGAATCGGAGTAGTCTTCAGGACTGCTTGAGCATCAAGAGGATGGGGGACTGGAGCGAGGTAGAGGGGGAGACATCCATCTATGATAACAAGACCATTGTTTTCGTCCCGACATTCGGTCTGGTGAATGGTGCCTGGTATCAGGTCAATGTTTCCTCTGTAGCGAGGGATGATTCCGATCCAGGTCTTCTCTTGGCCGAGAACTTCACATGGACATTCAGAGTTAACGTGACGTTGAATACTCCTCCTCGAGGAGTCATCAGTCAACCTAGTGCTGGAACAGTGTGGACGGGCGGTAGCGATCAGGATGTTCAGTTTTCCGTGTTTGATTCTCAGGATTCCTCCGATCTTCTCCTCGTTTGGCTGAACTACTCCTCCACCGGGAGTCCGCCATGGGAAGCGATTCCAAATGCTCAAGACTTATCTGGGGATACAACTTCCATCACATGGTCCCTGCCGCGAATCGACTCAACTAACGTTGTGATTAACCTCACCGTGATGGACAGTGGGGGATTGCTGAATTGGACAACGAGCGAACCATTCGAGATCGATAGCACCCTGCCCCAAATTATTGATCATGGACCGAATGGTACGGGAATCTCGGTTTCCACATCCATTTGGGTGGTCTTCAGCGAGAGTATGAACAGACCAACAGTTGAGGGAGCTTTCAGGGTTACCAAGCTTGAGACGGGGACGGAATTGATCGGAACGTACAGCTGGATAGGCAACCGCATATATTTCCACCCAAGCGCAGATCTATCCATCGGAACAAAATATGAAGGCATTGTGTACACCTCGGCTAGAGACGACTCACTGCCGGGAAATGGACTGCAGGAGCAATTCGAGTGGAATTTCACCACCGGGATAGGAGACATTGCTCCTCCAACTGTCTCGTCTACGTTTCCACTCCCTAGCTCAACCGATGTTTCAGTGGACATCAGTTCAATATCTATACAGTTCAACGAGAGTATGGATATGTTCTCAGTCATGGCTTCTATTACTATCGTGCCATCAATCGAAGTTGACTTCAATTGGACGAACGATCAGATCATCATTAGCCCCGTGGAAGAGCTGCCATACAACACCGGAATCACGATTTTACTAAATGCAACTGGTGTGATGGATTTGGCGGGCAATCCTCTCGACGGAAACGGTGACGGCATTCCAGGGGACGATTTCATCCTGCACTTTTGGACAGAGGAGGAACCCGGTCCCGAGGAAGTGATGGATGTCATACCTTACATCATCGGTATGTTGATGGCGGTAATCATTATCCTTTTGGTTCTCTACATTCTGAGGGGAAGGGCGGGCCCCAAGGAGAAGGAAAGGGCAGAACCGGAAGAAGAGGAAGTGGATCTGGAGAAGGAGCTGAAAGACATAGACGAACTACTCAGAATGAAGGAAGAAGACTAGTTTGCCATTGTCAAGAGAAAGTTGCCGTCCACGCGTACCCAGTACGCCTCACCCGCAGTCATGTTCTCCGCAAAATCAAGCCTTCTAAGGCCATATGGATAAGCGGAGATGTCAAACCCCTCGATCTGTAGTAGAGGTAGCCCCTGGAAAATGCTCTCCACACTTCTGTCAACGTAGGAGGCATAGCCTATCATGTTCCATCCCTTGTACAACATGACGCTCGTGGTCTCGGGAACCCTGCCAATGAATTCGACGTAGGAATCAGTGGTGACATTTATCCAATAGCCTCTTCCTGGCTCCACAGCTGTCAGGTCCCTGTCGTAAAACTTCTTCGTCCAGTAGTGCTTCCAATGGTCCGCGTTGTCTGTCGCGTCCCAAAATACGATCATGTCATATGAGAGCGTTGCGAATACGGATTCCACACTCGGATCGTCTGGAACGATGGGTATAGACACGAAGTGCTTTCCAGCGGGAAGGAATCTTCCGTATTTTGCGATTTGGGACATATCGAAATCCACGAATGTCTCAGATGGAATCGGCTCACCAACTGTGTATTTGGTGCCTATGTAGTAGAAATAGCTGTTCGCATCGCCATTGCCAGCGAGGGAGTGGACATAGTAGTTCGTGCCATTCGGGATCTCGGCGAGTAGCTGATAGCCCTTTCCGTTCTTATTGTATGTAGAGCTATAGTACACCAGATACGAGACAACATTGTTTTTCCCCGCTCCATCGTCCTCGGAAAGATTCCAACTTATCCTCACATCATACATCTGTGGGCCGTCGAGCGAAGCCACGAAGTTCGTGGGCATAGCTGGAGCGCAGCTGGGTTCAACGATGTGAATGGTCTGGTTCAGCTCGACGTCCTCCAATGTTCTCATTTCCCCGCTAGGCCAGATGACGGTCACATTGACTCTTCCGTAATAGCTCCCAAATCCAAACTCAACAGGAAGCGAATTCATCTGGGAGTGAGAGCCCATTCCCGCCTCAACTTGACGGAGTTGTGTTGCACTCCCATACGAAACATAGATCTTCCCGCCGATGCTGTATCTAATTGGGCATCCCAGAATCTGGACCTTTAGCCAGCTGTTTGAGTTCCCGTTGTTTCGAAAGAGCCTGAGCTCGTGCGTTTCCCCGGGAGTAGATATGTTCTTTCCTCCGGTGACAAGATCTATATTGCCATCCTCATCATAATCCGCCCACGCACCCGCGTAGGTATCCCATACCATCACTCCAGCAATTCCTGTCACATTGGTGAACCATATGGTCCCATTGTTGGCGTAGCTGTTACTATACAGGAACGAATGAGCGTGTTGAGGACCATCGTAGACCTGAACAATCCAAAGGTCCATGTCTCCGTCGTTGTCGTAGTCCGCGAAGGCCGCATTCGAGAAAAGCTCGTCCTTGTAATATATCCCGTGAGTGGCGCCGATGGGCGTTATCGGAATGCCCGCCGCCTCCCTGATGTCCGTGAAATTCCAAGCTGGCGGGCCGCTATTGAGATAGAGCCTGGAGTCGTCACATAAGTACCCCCTAATCCAAGGCCAATCATTGTCCTTGTGTGCTAGATTCGCGGTGAAAAGGTCCAGGTATCCATCGTTGTTTATGTCCGCCCAAGAGGAGCCAATAGTGTGCCCGTAGGTGGGGCCAATGCTCCCGTACCAATGCTCGAAGCCCGCCACATTCCTGTCAAAGGCAACCTCGGTGAATGTGCCGTTACCATTGTTAAGCCAGAGATAGTTCGGCACCAACCTATAGTTGGATATGTATACGTCCTGGTCTCCGTCATCATCGAAGTCCGCCCATGCAACTCCCCTGCCGTAGGCGGGGTCTGTGTAGTCATCGATTCCCGCCTGAACTGTGACGTCAGTGAATGTCCCATCGCCGTTGTTGTGGTACAGGATATCCGGATAGTAGATCGGATTCCCTTCGTTCCAGTCCTCACCATTTGCTACATAGAGGTCGAGAAAGCCATCGCTGTCGTAGTCGCCCCAACCCGCTGCTGAGGTCGGATACATGTCATAGACATTCCCCGCAGCTACAGTCACGTTGGTGAAAGTCCCGTCACCGTTGTTTTTCCACAAAATATCCCACTTATCAAGTCCAGCGCCCGCATAGATGTCGAGCCAACCGTCATTGTTGTAATCTCCCCAGACGCCGTTGCCGATTCCTCCAAGGAGACCAGAACCACTTGTCACATCGGTGAAATTCCAGGCCGGAGGACCGTTGTTTTTGAAGAGGCGCTGCCCGTTTATCAGGAGATCCTGATATCCGTCATTGTTGTAATCTCCCCACGCCATGAAGCTTCCCCCCACACCACCAAGGCCCACGTCGTGGGCGACGTTCGTGAATGTGACATCCTCTAGGGTGATTGGATTATCGTCCGATCTTGTTCCTTCGTGGGGATAAGAATCGTATGACCTTATGTGCAGAAGAATTCCCAAAACAAGAATAGCGCACAGCAACAAGGTAATCTTTTTCGGTGTCATGAGAGCCCCGCCCCCTGCCAAATGACAATTTTCTTCGCGGTATTTAAAGATAGACGTCGCAGAACGCAGAAAAGAGGAAATCTGGTGTCTGGTCACAAAACACTTATATTCTGGCAAAAGCATCTGCAAAGAGCTTGTGATGGAGTTCGAGGGGGAGTCGTTTGGTTATTCGGCACAGGTTCGAAGCCCGTAATTTCGACGGGAAGAGCATATGGGATGTGCCCGATTCCTGGGGTGTCTACATCCTCTTAGACAAATCATTCAATGTGAGCTATGTCGGATGCACGCCAACTCTTAGGACAAAGCTGTATCAGCACTACCAATCAAAGGATATACCCGATGCGAAATATTTCGAGTGCTATCAAGTGGAGAGCGAGAGAGACGCTACTGAACTCTTGGACGAGATAAAGAAGACCAAGAAAGCGGTCGCATAGATGTCGGGAATGTTGCATCCATTGATGGGTTAGCGGTAGCACTGTCGCATTAGCTTTATATCAGATATCATCTATCTTACGGGCGATGCCTGAAGAGGACTACCGCCTCGCCTTTTTTCAGGAGAATGGCTTCGCAAGGAGGAAATGCCCGTCCTGCGGCCGCTTCTTCTGGACGATGGGAGAGGCGGAGGTTTGCGGGGAAGCGCCCTGCACGGACTATTCCTTCATTGGAAAGTCTCCTATGAGAAAATCACTCACTCTTTCGGAGATGAGGGAGGAATTCCTTTCCTTCCTCGAAAAGGAAGGTCATAAGCGGGTCGGAAGGTACCCGATCGTTGCAAGATGGCGCGATGATGTCTTCTACACTCAGGCATCCATATATCCCTTTCAACCATGGGTGATTGAGGGTATTTCAAGCCCACCCGCGAACCCGCTTGGGATATCCCAAACATGCGTTCGCTTCAACGACATTGATAACGTGGGGAAGACGGGTCAGCATTTCACCATGTTTGAGATGATGGCTCATCATGTATTCAATCGCAAGGACAAATACATCTATTTCAAAGAGAGAACAGTGGAGATCTGCCATCGATTTCTCACCGAGCGTTTGGGCGTCAGTCCCGACCGCGTGAACTATGCCGAGGCTTGGTGGGAAGGTGGAGGGAACTCAGGACCCTGCTTCGAGGTTCTCCTTGGAGGTGCGGAACTCGCCACCCTCGTCTTTATGGTGTATAGGGACGAGAACGGTAGGCGTGTGCCTATGGATACGAAGGTCGTTGATACTGGATACGGCTTGGAGAGATTTGCCTGGGTCTCGCAAGGAACGCCTTCCGCTTACGAGGCGACATTCGGCTCTTTCTTGGAGTCCGTCATGGCGGAGGCTGGAATAAGACCAGATCAAAAGATAATGGGAGAATATAGCAAGCTCGCAGGGAAGATGAAGGCAGAACGTAGTTTGGATATGACTGAGTTGCAGAAGGAGACCGCCAAACTCTTGGATATCCCCTATGAGGATCTCATCCGACATGTCCAGCCCATGGAGCACATATACGCCCTCTCAGACCACACGAGAGCTCTCGTTTTCATCCTCAACGATGGGGTGGTCCCGTCCAATGTGAAGGAGGGCTACTTCGCGCGTTTGCTAGTGAGAAAGGGCATGAGGTCCATCGATTCTCTTGGGCTGGACCTTTCGCTCAATGATATAGTCAGCATGCAAATAGATAACCTGAGAAATGATTTTCCAGAGTTAGCAGAGAATCGCGAAGGCATACTGAAACTGATTGGTATTGAGAGGAAGAAGTACCTGGAGACTCTTACCAAGGGGCGGAACATTGTACGAAACATGGAGAGAAATCTCGCTAGGAAGGGTGCCAAGATCGGGACTAAAGAACTCGTGGAGCTCTATGATTCTCACGGACTCAGTCCCGACGTTGTTAGCGAGTTTACTTCCTCGGAAATCGAGATTCCAGAAAACTTCTATGCAGAGGTCGCTGCCCGCCACGAAAGCGTGAGTCCTCTGGAGGAAGTTGCCGTTTCCCTTCCTGAAGGCCTCCCGGAAACGAGAACTCGCTATTATGAGAACAAAAGGAAGCAGAGGTTCAGAGCAAAAGTGATCGGGGTTCTGGAGAATGCGATAGTCCTTGACCAGACATACTTCTATCCCGAGGGAGGCGGGCAGGAGGGCGACACCGGAGAGATTGGTGATACCCAGATAGTCGACGTTCAGGTGATTGGCAATGTGGTACTTCATCAGTTCAAGGGCAAAACGGACCTGAAAAAGGGCAAAACGGTCATGTGCTCGATAGACTGGGAGAGGAGGCAAAGCCTGATGCGCCATCATACAGCGACACACATCGTCAATGGCGCTGCTCGCGATGTTCTCGGATGGCACGTATGGCAGGCGGGTGCGCACAAGAGCGAGGATCTCTCTCGTCTGGATATCACCCACTATCAGAACCTCACTGAGGAGGAATTCGAGAGGATCGAGAGGATTGCTAATCGGGTGATTCTTGACGATCTGAAAGTTAGCTCGAAGTTCATGGACAGGGACGCGGCAGAGAGAAAGTATGGATTTAGGCTCTACCAGGGAGGATGTGTTCCAGGCGGAAAGATAAGGGTGGTCGACGTCGCTGGTTTTGATGTCGAGGCCTGCGGCGGGCTTCATTGCACGCGCACCAGTGAGATAGGGTTCGTCAAGCTGATAAGAACGAGGAGGATACAGGACGGAGTTCTGCGCCTCGAGTTTGCTGCGGGAAAAGCTGCAGTCGATTTCGCAATGGAGCAGGCCAAGACCATTCAGGAGATGAGCGGAATCCTCAATGTCCCCCCAGAGAACCTCAAGAAGGGCGTGAGAAGGCTCCTAAATGAGTGGAAAGCCGCGAGGAAGGAACTGGAGGGCATGAGGGATATCCGCGCTGCAGGTGACATAGATGCCCTTCTGGAGAGGAGCGAGAAGATGGGTGAGATTCTGGTAGTCACTCACATAACAAAGGGCGGACCCAAGGAACTGATGGCTCTAGCGAAGCAACTTATATCTAGGAGAAATGTTGTTGTGATTCTCGGATCCAAGGATGGTAAGGCAAGCATCTTGATAGCCCGAAGCCCTGAGGTTGATTTGGATTGCAGTCCCATCGCGAGAGAGGCCAGCCAGCTCATTGGCGGAAGCGGTGGGGGAAAGCCAGATTTTGCTCAAGGCGGCGGTCCTGAATCTGAACATCTAGAGGAAGCCATCGAGGTAGCAAGGAAAAAAGTGAAAGCCATTCTTGCTGAGGCAGGTGGAAAGAGCTAAAATGAGTTTATCGCGCTTAAGGCAACGAATCAGGGAGACAAGCGAGATAACAGATCTCGGCTCAACATCGAGAAGGTATTTTGTGCTGGGAGCCTTCGATGGAACGCTCATCGTTCTTGGAGTCGTCCTTGGTGCCTATGCCGCTGGTGCTGGCAAAGAGCATATGGAGATAGTGCTCTATGCAGGACTATCTGCAGCGGTCGCTCTTTCCATCTCTAGCGCTGTTGGAGCTTATGAGGCCGAGCGCGTAGAAAAGCTTCTCTCAAAGACGGGTATCGAAAAGGCGCTACTGACTAATGTGAGTGAGGAACACGCTGAGGCCTACAGGCTCGCCACCTTGATTAGCGCACTTGTTCACAGCATCGCTCCACTGGTTGCGGCGGCGATTCCCCTTCTTCCATTCGTTCTTATCCCTGAATTGGGGTTAGCCACTCTCGTTTCTGTCGTTTTGACACTTAGTGTGCTCTTTATTATGGGCGCATATCTGGGTAACCTGGTGAAAGAAAAAATATTCATGACTGGCATGAGATTCGTTCTTGCGGGTCTGGCAACAGCCGTGGTCCTATTCTTTCTTGGAGCTTGGTGAGTGCCAAAAGTTATTAAACTCACCCTCTCTATCTCATACAGATGGACGAGGTCTCAGCAGAAATAGAGAATCTGAAAGGAGTCGTGGCGAAATATTTTCCTGTTTATGAGACCAGGGTGGGTCCGCAGGTCATCTCCTTTCTCTGTCATGTTGATGTGAGGACACTGCATTCTTCATTTGACTCCCTGAGGTTAGATATGCTTCGCACTGGCTATATTCCCTTCCTGAGGAAGGAGGCGGGGGAGTTCATCATCCATGTACAAAAGAAGCCGGCCGCGAGGTACAGGGGCATTCAGGTCAACGCAACTCTTCTCGTCATAACGATTCTGACAACCACATTCGCGGGCATGGTGCTCTGGGCGTCTTATGATAGAATCGGCCTCTTCTCCGTGAATTCCGTTCTATATGGCTCCCTTTTCTTTGCCTTTCCTCTTCTCCTAATCCTGGGAACCCACGAGATGGGTCACTATCTCATGGCACGGAGACACAAGGTATCGGCATCTCTTCCCTTCTTCATTCCCTCGATTCCCCCGCTAGGGACATTCGGTGCCGTAATCAGCATGCGGGAGCCCATTCCAGATAAGAGAGCACTTTTGGACATAGGGATTGCTGGACCTCTGTCGGGTCTGGCAACAACGGTCCCGATCGCCACGATGGGCCTGTGGCTCACGAACTTGGGTGCAAGGACAGTCTCAGTTGCCGAACAGGCCGGTGCCCTTGTTCCGAGTTTCCCCCTCTTGTACGAAATCATAGGTCTCTTCGTTCCCGTCCAGGCGGGAGTGTTGCTCCATCCGCTTGCCTTTGCTGGCTGGGTTGGCTTCTTCGTGACAGCCCTTAACCTCCTCCCTGCGGGACAATTTGACGGCGGTCACGTCGCGAGGGCTCTTCTTGGAGAGAAGGCCCGTTATCTCAGCTATGCGGTAATCGCGGCACTTTTCATGTTCAGCTTTTTCTATTTTGGATGGGCGATAATAGCTATTCTGATGGTATTTATTGGACTCAGGCATCCACCACCTCTGAATGACTTCACTCCCCTTGACTTCAAAAGAAGATTCGTGGGCGGATTCACAGTGTTTGTTTTCATCCTAACATTCGTTCTAATACCCATTCAGGAGATTCCCGCTGAATATGATTTTGAGTTCAGAGATTTCACGAACCAGACGGAGGCGATTGTGATGGTCAATACGACCACAAGTAACATGACATGCGTCGACGTTCCTTCCGGAAGGAACTGCACATACAATTTCATCATGAACAACACGGGGAATATGAACCTAAACATTACTTTGGAAGCAACCGTCGCATGGAGTGAGATGGCGGCTTGGCTTGCTTTTCCCGATATTCCGGAAATCGAGCCGAACTCCACGGTAAATCTTATTCTAAACGCCAGCTCGAACGTGACAGTTTCTCTCGTTCTTTTCTTTCCAACCGATCCAACCCCAATAGGCAACTATAAGACACAGGTCATTGGATCGATCATCAACGTGCCTGTACGGCAGGATAAGCAACTAGAGATCTGGGTAGACGTTGGACCCTAATTCTTGAAGAGGCAGAAATGCCTTGTGAGGGACTTGTGGACCCTCAAGGAGTGAGAAGCCTCTAGTTCCATGTATTCCTTCCCACTGTCAATCAGATCCTCTCGCGGAACTATTATGGCAAGGTTCCTACCGTTTTCAAGAACATTGGAGAGAACTTCAAAGGATTTCGAGTAGAGGCCGAGGATGTCTCTGCCTTTTGTTGATGTCGAACGACCGTAGGGCGGATCGGTTGCTATTGCATTGACACGATTGACGTGTTCGTCTATATCATTGATATCCGCCTGGAAGAGATCGGCTTTGACGCCGAATTTCTTTAGGTTTACTCTGCAACCCTCCACCATGTCCCCTCTCAAGTCACTTCCTATTGGTGCCGCTCCGACGAGCCCAGCCTCGATTAGAATGCCCCCAGTACCACAAAAAGGATCCAGAAGCGTTTCGCCCTTCCTCACCTTGGTCATGTTTACCAGAAGCCGTGCGAATTTTGGATGCAGTGATATCGGATAGAAGAAGGGTCGCAGGGCGACCTTGCGTCTATCATAGGATTTTCTATCGACCTCATGCCTTTGTATGGTCAGATAATTCTCCCTCCCCAGTATGACTCTGATGAGGGTCGAGGGCCTCACGAGGTCTATTGAATGCGACCTAGCGAATATGTTGCCAAACTGCTTCTCGATTTCAGAGCACCTTTCCTTTCTCGATCTCAAGACCTTTCTGCACCGAACTGCAACGCTTCCGCCAATCTTCATTTCCTTCGCAACTTTCAGAAGAGACTCCAGGCTTCCCGACGAAACAATCTCATTCACCCTGTGACAGAGGGCAATCCTATCGCCGATACCCTCGGGTTCCAAATGCGTCTCGATGATTGCTATGGAAGTTTCCTTCGTCAGGCTTGGAACGTTACCTTGAAGGGCTTCCACCACTGATGAGAGCTCAAGAAGCGAAAGGCCAGGATGTTCTCCAGAGAGCTCGAAAAGGAGCCTCACGGGAGTCGAATCCCCCTCCTGGGATTTTATCCTATCGGCTGGTGTGTCCATTTTTATATCTCTCTCTTTCATTACCGCTTGTGCTCAGGATAAGGGAGTTCAGTCCCACCGACCTAAAGATAGTGAGGAGCATTTCTCAGAAGGCCTTGCGCGAGAGGTATTCCCGGGACTTCTTTCTCAGAATATACGAGTGGTGGAGGAGCGGCTTCGTTGTTGCGGAGATGTCTGGAACGATAGTTGGCGTTCTGGTAGCGACGAAGACTACTAGCACAACCGCCAGGATTCTCATACTCGTTGTCCGAGAAGGTTTCCGGTCGCGTGGAATAGGAACAGCATTGATAAACGATTTCCTCAATCGAATTGCAGGCGAGGGCCTCAGGAGGGTCGAGCTTGAGGTGAGGCAGTCAAACCTGAGGGCAAGAAGATTTTATCAGAGATTCGGATTCGAGACCATAGATTTGATCCCCGGCTTTTACACAGATGGTGAGGATGCAGTGAAGATGGTCAAGGTCTTCTAGATTCACGGAGATAGGGTTTCCTAAAGGAGAAGCGATCTACGCGGGAAATAAATCAAACGAAGGCCTACCCATAGCCCCTCTTATCATCATGCACATGGTAGTTCCAGAAGTGATATGGGGACGACGCGCTCCTCTGAGAATCGCTCGCCTCTGATACGATGCCGGAGTAGAACGATCCGTATCTCTCCCTGATTTGCTCTTCAATCGTTCGGGCCCTCTTGATCGCCTTCCTAATGTGAATGTCCTCAATGAGCTTAGAACCCTCTGTCTTTGCAATGTCTCCCGCGGACCTTATCAGCCCTCCCATTTCCCTGAGTCTCAGGGTGAGCGATTTCTCCTTACCCTCCATCTCCTTGGCTCTCTTTCTGGCCACTGCGATCACGGCAAGGAGGCCCTTGTTCGATAGATGTGGTATCCGCTTGTCCATAGCTATTTCTTGAGCGGCAAATTGAGCGAGTTTCGCCCTGTTTCTCTCGTTGTCCGGCATGGTGGTTTCCACGAGGACCTCGTAGCCAGAGCCCGAAATCCTTGACCTCAGCGGGGACAGGATATGTTGAAGGTCCTGGATATTGCACGCTCCTACGAATATGAAATCGCAGGGAACGCCATCGACACGAACGCTGGCGCCTGCGCTTTGAGGATTCCTACCGCTTATGGGGAACCTCTTTTCCTGCATTGCAGTGAGGATGTACCTCTGAAGCTGTCCAAGCTGAGGAAGCTCGTCGATGAAAAGGACACCTTGATGAGAATCGTGAATCGAGCCGGAGACGACTCTCTCATAGGGCTCAGTTCCGAGTTGAGGATGCCCTCCGTAAGGATCGTGCTTTACATCCCCTAAAAGCTCTGTCTCACTGGCTCCTGTCGCCAGGATGAATGGATTTCTTTTCAAAGGAACGAGGACCTTCCTCGGACTGACCTTCTCCATTTCTCTCCTTTTCTCGAGAGCCTTTTGGTCGAGGACCTCTATCATCTCCCCTGCCCTCTCGAAAACGACGACCTCTTCCTTTCCGAATCGCTGTCGTGTCGTTGTGACCCTGTCTCGCCCGCCGAGTTGCCCTATGGTCACCTCCACTATTCCACCGAGAAGATCCCCGAACGGGTTCCCCGTCCCTTGGGTCATTGTGGCCTTGGGTCGTGAGCATTTGGGACACACCCTCTCCCTGTGTGGGCTGTATATCCCGCAATTAACGCATTTATAGCCTAGGCGTTCTGCCACATTGATGGGAGCCTCCTTCGGGTCTATCAACTCGCCCTCTGCGCCCTTCATCTCCCTTTCTTCCCTGATGACATCGCCTTCTTCCTTGATTTCTACGAGAGGACGCTCGGGATTCTCAGGGTTGTGAACGATCCTTATCTCGTTCGTAGGACGGGGCAGATGCAAGGAGAGGGCCTGGGCTATCATTGACTTTCCTGTGCCCGGTGGACCCACCAGAAGAAGATGCCTCCTCTGCTTGGCGGCAATTCTCGCGAGTTCAACCGCCTCGTCCTGGCCCACCACCCTTGCCAGAGGGTCCGAGGGTATTATGACACAGGAAGTATCCTCTAGCTCATTTAGGGAGAAGCCCTTTTCAGCATCAAGATAGGGTTCCTTTGGTATTCAGACACCTCTCTATAGCTCGAAGTCTCTTCTTGTCCACACCTCTATCGCGGTGGGCTGTTTGGTCACATTTCCGAGCTTGGACCCCACTACCGCGGTCATTCCCTTGTCTGCAGCTATGTCAAGAATCCTTTGAGTGATAATGCCATCGAAGACGACCGCTGAGAGAGCCCTGTTGGAGGTTCTTAGGGAATCCACGAGATCCCTGACAGGAATCTCGTTTGCTACGTGGTCTTCCTCGTCCAGCAGCCTTGCCTTTGAGGAACCTGAAAGGGCAACAAGGATGTCCTTGAATTTCTCCAGCCTCGGCGTGAGCTTTCTCTCCGGGCGTACCTTGCCAACGTCCGTAGTCGTGGCCTCAACGAACTCAGGCTCTTCTATCTTTTTCTCTATGCCCGTCAGTCCGTACATTTCTATGTACTGCTCAGCGGGAATCTTGTTTCTAAGGCTCTTCATTATCTGTTTTTGTGTCAACTCCTCGACCTCTCTACCCCTAGGGGCTCTTGCTATGAAGTCTACCTCAGCTACTTGGAGAAGCTCTCTCAGGATGAGGTCGCCACCCCGGTCTCCATCGACAAAAGCCGTGAGAACGCGCTCCTTGGAGAGATCCTGTACGATCTTCGGGATGTTCGTTCCCTCAGCGGCAATAGCGTTCTTCACACCGCTCCTAAGGAGATTGAGTACATCTGATCTCCCCTCTACCACTATGATGGCATCGGAATTGGGCACGTTCGGGCCTGCTGGCAACTTCTCTCGCCCGTAGTTGATTACCTCCTCAACCTGAACAGCGGACTTCACACTTTTCGTGAGGTCAACCCCAGTTGTCTTGGATTCCTCGACAAGTTTGGAGAGTATCTCCTTTGCTCTTTCCACAATTTTCTGCCTCTTTGTCAGTCGGACATCTTCGACCTTTTCGATAGCTATTCTAGCCTTGCAGGGACCTACCCTATCTATGGTCTCCAGTGATGATGCCAATATCGCGGTTTCCACCTGATCGAGGCTAGACGGAATGGATATCGTTCCTTCCGATCTTCCCCGTTTTGATGATACTTCAACCTCAATCCTACCGATTCTCCCACCCTTCTGCAAATCACGCAGATCGAGTTCATCACCAAGAAGGCCCTCGGTTTGGCCAAAGATTGCACCGACGACATCAGGCTTTTCCACTATTCCATCTGCTTCCAGTTTTGCCTGAATGAGATACTTCGTCGTTGTTGGGTCTATATTCATTTTTCACACCTTCTGAGAAAAACGACAATAGACAAATCTCTCTCCTTTCCACATTCCCGTGTTTTCATATCCAGATGTTCGGATGTTTGATGAACAGGTGATCGTGAATCTGATCAATCTAGTGTCGTCTCTCGATATCTAAGTGGTATAAGCTCTATTTAATCGTTTCGTTTTGTTCGCCGATTCGGGGCTGAGCCAGACAGTTTTGAGAGGAGTTTAGGCAGCCCCTCGACATCCTTCACCTCCTTTCGCACGAGGAAGGCTATCTGTCTTCTGAAGTCATCATCATATGAGATTCCATTTGCCTTCAAGCCCTCGCGAAGTGCCCTAGCGAGTCTACCACCCCTCCTGTCCCAGTCTGTCAGTATCAACACCTTCTCATGGTCCTCCCTAAGTGCTTCACAGAGATTGAAGATAGAGTCCCCCTGGTCAAGCCTCAGAATGATCCCAAAGAGCCCTATCCTCCTGAGTGCCTTCTCGTCCTTTCTACCCTCGACGATGACAGGATATCTATCATTCTCCTCCTTCAGCCTCGCGATGAGTTTGATAAGTTTCTCGGCCTGTTTTTCCCTCATTGCAACACCCGCGAAATTGTCTCAAGCGCATCCTTCATTCCGATTCCTTCCACTAATACAGTTTTCCTTCTTGAGCGAAGGCCTTCGGTGATTTTGACACTACTGCGATCTACTCCAAAGATTTCGCTCATGAGTCGTAGAAGCTCCTTATTGGCGGCTCCTCTATGCGGCTTCTCTTTCAAGGACACCCTCATCCTCTTCCGCCACTCATCATATCCCGGGATTGCAGATTTCTCTGACCGGGGAAGGACATCAAGGCGTATGGATACTCCTTTTGCGTGGGCTATCAGGGCATCCTCGATCATCTCGAATGGAATCTGCAATGAGATATTAAGCCTTCCCGGGAAGGATAAAATATCAGGCCAAGCATTACGCAGTTGATGGATGAAGAGATATCTTTCAAGAGGATCACGCGACTCTATCGCGAAGAAAGCTCAAAGAAATCTCTGACTCCACTCGAGCCCGATTTTTTCGAGAGATTGAATGGGTATTTGGAAGGCCTTGAGAGTAAGGCAAGAGAGGAGCAGGCAAAGGGCGGGCAGTCCAAGGCAGCAACCCTTCTTTTAGATGAGTACCAGAAGGCGTCCAAGAAGAGGGATCAAGTGTTTCGCTTACGCCTGCGAAAGATAGCTAGTCTCGCGGCATCCAAGTCAAGCGGGGCGAGCGTTGACACTGAGCCTCTCACCAGACCTGAGCTGGCGATGTTTGAGGGCATCGTAGGTTTGATCGCGGCGGCGAAGTCCGACATCTATGGCGGTGAACACGTGGAACCCGCCACGGAAAGACCTCAGAAAGTGGCACCTACAACACCCTCACGAAATGTCATCATCAGAATTCTTGAGGATATCCCCGCTTTTGCCGGTGTGGAGGGAAACTACGATCTCAAGAAGGAGGATGTCGCTAGCCTTCCAAGGAAGGTCGCAGAGATTTTGGTCAAGAAAGGGAAGGCCAAGGAAATCGAGATTCAATAAAAATTGGTAAAGTGGGTGCCAGGGGCACCCTTTGATGAAGAGAGTTAAACTTCCTCTTCCGGTGGTATTTCCATCTCTTCAGGTGGAGGCAGCTCCTCTTCCACTGGTTTCCTCCTCTTCATCATAAGCAGAGCCACTATCACGATGATGATAATGACTATGATGATCGGGAAGATCCACCAGGACTTCTCAAGGAATCCCACCTCCTGCCACTTGGCCTCCGCAGTCTTTGGTCCGTCCATGGTTATCGTTGCCGTTGAGCTCGTTGCGGTAGTCGCACCAGACCAGCCGGTGAACTTGTATTCCACGCCATCGGATGTGTATGGGCTCGTGACAGATATCTCCGCTGTGGAGGCAGCATCATACCAGCCCTCGCCCTGAGGATCTCCGTAATCGGAGACCACTGTGAGATAGTACTGAGTTATCCAAGTTGCCGTGACCTCCTTGGCTGAATCCATTGTTATGGTTGCACTCGAAGTCGTCGCTGTGGAATCACCAGACCAGGCTTGGAATCTGTATCTTGTTTCCGTGGCATCAGGCGGATATGGCGTTGTGACGGAGAATGTTGCATCCGTGCCCACATCATACCAGCCCTCGCCCTGAGGATCTCCATAGTCTGAGTTGACTGTCAGGTGGTATTGTGTCTGATAGGAGGCTGTTGCTGTCTTGGCTTTATTCATGGCAATTCCGTCCGACTGTGTGCAGCTTGTTCCCGTGGCATCTCCCGTCCATTGTGCGAATAGATGCCTCGTTGTTCCGACAGTTTCAGCGCAGAACTCGTCAAGTCCTTCGATTACTGCGTATGTCGTGTTTCCAGAATCGTACCATCCTTCTCCGGAGACGGTTCCGTAATCGCTCTCAACAGTTAGATAATATTGTGTTATCCAGATAGCTGTGACCTCCTTGGCTGAATCCATTGTTATGGTTGCGCTCGAGGTTGCCGCTGTGGAATCACCAGACCAGGCTTGGAATCTGTATCTTGTTTCCGTGGCATCAGGCGGATATGGCGTTGTGACGGAGAATGTTGCATCCGTGCCCACATCATACCAGCCCTCGCCCTGAGGATCTCCATAGTCTGAGTTGACTGTCAGATAGTGTTGTGTCTTGAATTCCGCGGTACAGGTCTTGGGCGCATCCATAGTGACTGGATCCGACATTGGGTCCGTTCCGGTGCAATCTCCAGTCCATCGTACGAAGACATACCTCGTACCATCAACTACGTAGGCGTTATCCGCATCGAGCCCATCAATTCCCGCCTGTGCTATGAATCCATCGTAATACCATCCTTCTCCCGTGGGCGTTCCATAGTCGGAGATGACTGTCAAGTAGAATTCATGGACGTAGTATGCCGTCAGTGTCTTGGGAGCATCCGCAACAACAGTGTGAGTCCTCGGTCCGCCATCGCTCCAGTCCTGGAAGGCATATCTTTCGTCTGTTGCGATCATGTGGAAGTCTGTAGCCGAAACGGTACGGGAATCGTCCTTATCCCACCAGAGGGATACCGGCGTGATGTATGGTGTACCATCCACAGTGACGGTTATGCCAGGCACCGGGTCAGACTCAATGGTTACCTCGTACTGGGGATCCATGTATGCCGTGTATGTCGCAGACATTCCTACGATTATGGTGCGCTGCTTGTCTGGGCTGTCGCTCCAGGTATCAAAGACATATCGTTCGCCAGGAGCGACCACCTGAGGATCGGGAACATCGATTGTGTGCGTGGACGCT
>JBHIFI010000030.1:0-20785 GCA_046761005.1 Thermoplasmata archaeon | reverse complement strand
ATCGCTCGGGAATAGGGGGGTTTCAAATACTAGGAGATGAAATCTTTATTCCCCGATGGAGGGGTGTGCAAAACATATCTATTGATGGGTTTCCAGCTCCTCCTGAGTCGGCACTTCAGAGGGGACTTCAGCTTCAGGTGGGAACTCCTCGGGCGGGAGAACGGGCTGAGGTTCTACGGGTTCAAAAACCTCGGGCTCCTCTGTCACAGCTAAGGGTCTTGTTTTCATCAGAACGAGAATGACTATTATGACGATCAGGACGATGATGATCACTATCCACAACCAGTCTTGCTCTAGAGAGAAGAATGGAGGGGAAGGAACTTCCATGGTTGTGAAGGTAAATGTTTGTGCTGTGAGCGCGTTGCCTGCGACGTCGGTCGCATCTCCGCTAATGGCAACTGTGTACTCCTCTCCCTCCTTTAGTCCTGAGAGAGTGAGTGTCAGTTTTGTGTTGTCGTTCGACCAGTCATAGCTCTCTATATTTACACCTTCAATTGATATGGCTTGCTGAGTAGCTGCTGTATCCATAGCCTCGCTGAAGACTATCACGTAGTCTGTCTTCGTGGAAATGTCTGTTGCACTATCAAGAGGTGAGACTACAATCACCTCTGGAGGGGTGGAATCCACTATGGACACAATCATCGTGTCTGTATCTGAGAGGCCTGCGGCATCGGCCACGTTCAATGTAACTGTGTACTCTCCGACCTCTGTGAGGATGAAGGAGGGCATAGCTCCTTCCAGCGTTATTTCATTGGGGCCGTATGCGAATGTCCACCTGTAGGAGACTATGCCCACGTTATCGGTGGACCCCGTTCCATTGAATTGTATCTCAGTTCCTTCTGGGTTGTTGAGCTGATCGGGACCTGCATCTGCGACTGGTGGTTCATTGTCTGGAGCCAAGGAAATCGTTATGTCGTATTGGGATGTCATTACAGCATTTCCACTTGAGTCGACTGCCCAGATGAAATAGGTGACAACACCAGCTGAGGTTTGAGCGGGTATCTGATAGACATAGGAGTCTCCTCCAGTCCACGTCATGGATTCATTGAAGGCATTAAGGTCAACATCCACATAATTGATCCTGACATCGGAGAGTTGGTAGCTGTCATTCACCGTTGCTGAGATGTCGATGGCGACTCCCGTTGTTCCCGAAGTTATAGGTGTGTGAGAGATAGATGGAGGTGTTGTGTCTTGAATCTCAAAGGTTCCAAATGAGGAATTCCAGAAGTCGTTCGTATCGTTCGCCCATATCGTGAAGGAGTAAGTCCCTATCATGTTGTAGGTTTGCTCGAGGTAATAAACGTCCGAGGAGGCGTAATCCATTGTCTGATTAGTAACGCTTGAATCTGGCCACGTAATCTCGACAGATGCCGAGGCGACTCCCGAAGAATCGGTTATCGTGGCAGTGATGTTGACTGAATTGAAGACCTCCTGCGGCGATGGGTCGGCAAGAACATTCGTTATTTCAGGTGGTTCGACATCCACTGCCAAGATTGCAATCGTGTATGTAGCCGTCTTTGCATCATTCCCTTCGCTGTCGATGGCCCATATGAAATAGGAAACCGTCCCCTCGGAAGTTTGGGCGGGAATCTGATAGGAGTAGTTATCCCCACCCGTAGGAATCATGGACACATTGAAAATGGTGCCAACAACATCGGTGTAGTTGAGCCAAACTGGGTCAGTTGGACTTAGCATGTAGTTGTCCCAAACGATCGCTGTTATGTCTATGGGAACCTCAACGAATCCAATCATCACTGGTGTGTGGGTTATCGTTGGCGGGGTGGTGTCCTGAATCTCGAACTGACCCATTGACCAGTTGTTGTTGTTACTCGTATCGGTAGCCGATATGTTGAAATCATAGATGCCGACGAGGGAGTAGACCTGCTCAAGGTAGTATCTACCAGTTATGGTATCAAAAGACATGGGTGTCGTGCTGGATCCCCCTAACGGGTCGTCAATCTGCACGGAAACCGTGGCAACCTCGATGTTATCCACGACCTCGGCTGAGATGTTCACAGGGAAGAAGACCTCTTGCGGAGTTGGGTCTACGGAAACATTAGTGATGGAGGGAGGCTCATTGTCTGCGAATACAGCAGTTTGGAAGCTCCACGAATATAGGGATGAGAGAGCATTGCCTGGGTCGGAGTCGTCCATCGCCAGTGTCGTGAAGTTTGCGGTATACCATTCGTTCGGATTCAGAAGAATATCTGGATCGAAGGTGAAAACCGTTCCTGTCCATGATATCGATCCGAGAATCGGATTCCATGTGAGATTGTCCACAAGAGTGAATGACGAGCTTGTTTGGCCTTGGTTCATGGGCTCGCTCCAAGTTGCCATCGTATTGGCGCCCAGAGGGACTCCCGTTGCACCGTCCAAGGGACTCGTATCGACTACAAAGGGAGGAGTAGAGTCTATTTCGAAGGCCGCACTCGTCGTCCAAGAAGAGAGACCGCCAGTATCGACCACTGTGGCGTTGATGACAACATTCGTGGAATCTACAATGGGCAGTGTCCAGCTAAAGGGCGATGAATCACCCGCAATTGCCTGAGCTCCAGCAATCGGCGTCCAAGGCGCAGTGCCCGTAGTAGAGTAGTTCAGCCAGACGAGGAGGTCCGCCTGCAAATCCTCATTATCGGACGGGATGAAGGTGATATCGTGAGCTGAATTGCCAGACCAACTCTCTCCACCTGTAGGTGCGGAAATGACAATGGATGGAGGGGTATTCAGAGTCTCGGTTGTGAATGTCCATTCGAACTGAGAAGCAAGAGCATTCCCGGGGTCAGAATCATCCTTTGCTAGAGTGGAGATATTCGTCTGATAGGTTGTTCCAGGATTCAGGTCGGTAGTGGGATCAAAAATCACCATATCTGCGAGCCATGAGAAGCTTCCTAGAACTAGAGTCCAAGTGCTCGTATCTCTAAGTTCGAACGCCGATTCCACAGAAGTTGTGTTCATAGCTTCACCGAAGGTCGCATTGATATTCGTTGTGACAAGCACATTCGACTCGAGATTTGTGGGATCTGTGGATGAAACGAAGGGCGGGGTAGAGTCTATTTCGAAAGCTGCACTCATCGTCCAAGAAGAGAGACCGCCAGTATCGACCACAGTAGCGTTGATAACGACATTTGTGGAATCTACAATGGGCAGTGTCCAGCTGAAGGGTGAGGAATCACCCGGAATTGCTTGGGCTGCAGCGATTGGTGTCCAAGGTGGACCACCTGTCAGAGAATAATTGAGCCAGACTAGAAGATTCGCAGAGGGATCCTCGTTGTCTGACGCAGTGAAGACTATATCGTGAACCGTACCTCCTGTCCAATCTGAGGTTCCTGATGGGCTGACTATCGTTATTGAAGGAGGGTTGTTCACAGGCAGTTCTATGGAGGTGGCTTGAGTAGTGTTCCAATCGTCCCCGTTCTTTCCTCCAGCATCATTTCCACAAAGCGCAGCCACATAAAAGGTGACAGGTCCTGTTCCAGGGGGTGGAGCGGTCCAATTAACGCTCCAACTCCTTCCCAGCTGGCTGATTTGTGTCGCCTCTCCACCTATTATCTGTACGTTGGCCTCGCCAGGTGCGGGTGCGAGAGTTCCAGCGGTGACAGACATATCAAATCCTCCAGAGTTTGTTGGCGGACCGCCGTTTGCAGTAATGGTAATCGTGTAGTTCTGACCTGGGGTGTATATGGCTGGTACGCCGATGAGGTCCACTGTCACCGCTGAGGGAACAGGTCTGGTATGACAACCACTGTCACAACCCGTCTGGGACCGACCTATGATGCCGCCACTATTTGCAAACGCCCCGAAGGAAAGACTCCCTGCCATTAGTAAGATTACAGCTAAACACACGCAAGTCTCTCTTCTCGACAGCATGTCAATTTCTCCTGACCAACTCTCCTGTATAACGAGGTTATAATAAAGCATTTTTCCCTCGGTTCCCCTCAAGAGGCCGAGTCAGGGCGGACTTTTGATTCTCTGAATCGCGTCTACAGGTGTTGGATCGATCCCGCGGATGATGGCGCAGTAGTAACTCACGAAATCTCCCATCATAAGGGTATGGAACATTCTGGAAAGAAGTGTATCTCCCTCGGGCCGGACTTCTATGACTTTCACTCTCTTCTCGATCTCTTCGATTGTCCGTCTCATCTCCGGACTTTCATAATCTTTCAAGAAGATTACGCAGAAGCAGTCAGTTCCATCCTCCCTATCCCATCCAACAACCTCGTTGTGACAAATCTCTGGGAAACCGCCAAACCATGCGTGTTTTTTCGAGTTCTCATTCAACTGGGTTTTCCATCTTCGCGCAATTGGAAGGAATCTCTCTTCCGCATAGATTAGTGGATAGAGAGAGACGATTTCCTGTGCTATCTCCTGAGCAATATTTCTTTCCGATTCAGGAAGAAGCTTTTCTCTGAGTTCTGTGAGTATATGTATGACGCCAAGCATTTCCTTTCTGAAGACCTCATCATCCGCGACCGCTATTCCGAGTGTTGCGAAAAGGTACCCTAGAGCACCTCTTGGCGGAAAACTTTTTGGGATTTCCGCTAGAGGGAGGCCTTTCGATCTGCAGATTTCTTTCATTTTGCCGCCGGTTGTAATACAGAGAATCTTGCATTCCCTTAGGATTCCTTCGTTCAAGCAGCTTAGTGTCTCGGAAGTGTTGCCAGAATAGCTGACGCAGACCAATGCGTCACCTTTCTCGACCCATCTTGGAAGAGCGGAATTCCTTACCACATGAAGACTCCTTCCTGATTGCTCAAGCCAAACCCCAAGAATGTCACCAGCAATCGCAGAACCTCCCATTCCAGCCATAAAAACGTCTCGAGACCTCTCCTCGAATCCGATGTCAGTGGACAGGCTTCTTTCCATCTGGTCCGGAAGTGAGTATATGACCTTGAGCATATCGAAACGGTCTATCTTCTTTCTTTCTGCGTCGCTTCCCATTATGCTCCCGTAATGAGCCCTAATAAATAATTCTTGATGATTTTCTACCAGGAGCTTGGTAGCTACAAAAAGTCTAATATCGATGGAGAGACTTAGCCTTGAGTATGACCTACTCAGATGTCGAGAATGCCATAGACGACCTTCAAAATGGAAAGATGGTTCTGGTATTCGATGCCGATGGGCGGGAGGAGGAGACTGACATCACAGTTGCCTCTCAATTTGTCACCCCAGACGTGATAAGAACCATGAGGAGGGACGGCGGGGGTCTGATTTGCGTCACCGTACCTCCTGAGATAAGAAAGAAACTCGGTTTACCTTTTCTCTCTGATTTGTTATGGAACGAGGGGAACAATCTCCCCGTTCTGAGAAGTCTCATTCCAAATGACCTTCCCTACGACGAGAAGTCAGCATTCGGAATAACGATAAATCACAGGAGGACGTATACAGGCATCACAGATGCGGACAGGGCGCTCACAATCACAGAGTTTGCAGACTTTGCAAGGAGGGCTGATCTGCTTGATAGCGATACTGCCATCAGCGAATTTGGAAGAGATTTTCGCTCCCCAGGTCACGTGAGTCTACTGAATGTGGTTAACCCTATTCTGAAATCGAGAAAGGGACACACCGAGCTCTGTACCGCTCTAGTTATCATGGCCGGCTTGACACCCAGTGCGACTGTGTGCGAAATGATGAGTGACGAAGGCAAGGCTCTCAGCAAGGAAGATGCAAAACAATATGCCAGAGAAAGGAATCTGGTATTCCTAGAAGGATTTCAGATAGTTGAGGCGTGGGAGGAATGGTCAGGGTAATGGCATCTGGTGTTTTTGACCTGCTTCACACCGGTCATCTGCACTATCTCGTGGAAGCCAAGAAGCTAGGGGATGAGCTCGTCGTCGTCGTTGCTAGGGATTCGACTGTAAGAAGAGAGAAGCACGAGCCCATAACGCCCGAGAATGTTAGAAGGGAGCTCGTGGATGCCTTGAAGCCTGTCGATAAAGCCGTCCTGGGAAAAGAGGGTGACATGTTCGAGGTCGTCGAGGAACTCAGGCCCGACATCATAGCACTTGGATATGATCAAAAGCACGATGAGGAGGCGATAAAAGCTGAGCTCAAGAGTAGGGGACTCGATGTCAAAGTAGTGCGTCTCTCAAAACTCGGTACGGATTTGGATGGTACGCGAAAGATAATTCAAAAGGTCGTTAGCTGGTGGAAGGTCATGTCCGACTTGGAAGCGGTCGAGGGTCGAAAAACATGAAGAGGATTGGGATAGCCGACACAACATTCGCAAGGTTCGATATGGCGGCAAGTGCGGTCGATGAACTCAAGAAACTCGGCGGCGGCTTCAAGATAGTCCGCTATACGGTTCCAGGAATCAAGGACCTTCCCGTCGCATCCAAGATACTGCTTGAGGAGCAGAATTGCGACATAGTCATGGCTTTGGGCATGCCCGGACGCCAGCCCATAGACAAGCAATGCGCCCATGAGGCTTCGATAGGTCTAATTCGGACCCAGCTCCTTGCAAATCGACACATAATAGAGGTCTTCGTCCATGAGGACGAATCCAAAGATGAGAAAGAGTTGGCATGGCTCGCAGATAGAAGGACGCGTGAGCATGCCGAGAACGTCTTCAACCTTCTTTTCAGGCCCGAGAATCTCAGACGGAACGCAGGAAAGGGTTTGAGGCAGGGATTTGAAGACGCAGGACCTTTGGAGGTGTGAAAGTGAATCTGGGAATAATTGTGAGCGAGTTCAACTATGACATAACAATGGATATGCTTGAGAGAGCCAAGGATCATGCATCCTTTCTCGGGGCTAGCATCAAGACAATCGTGAAGGTCCCTGGCGTGTACGACATACCTATCGCGCTGAAAAAGCTCCTTTTGAGAGAGGATATTGATGGTGCTGTCGTACTAGGCGCGGTCATTGAGGGCGAAACCGAGCACGATGAGATTGTAATGGGTCAGGCAAGCAGGAAAATCACTGACCTCTCTGTTGAATTCGACAAGCCCGTGGGCCTTGGCATAACAGGTCCAGGAATGGGAAGACTTCAGGCAGAGGCGAGGATAGAAAGGGCAAAGATGGCTGTGGAAAGTGCCGTGAAACTTCACAACCGCCTGAAGGAAGTCTGAGCGGGGACAAAAACCTTTATCTACATTCTATCCTTCTCATTTCTGAGCCTTCAGGAGGAAACTAGTGGCGAGACTCGTGAAGGGATGCCAAGGGATGAGATCTTAATGGTAGATGTGGAAGCGATTGAAAAAGTCTTGGAAGAAGTGAAAGTACTGGAGGGAGTCTCTAGCGTCATTCTTGTCTCCCGCACCGGGGTGCACATTGCTGGAACCCTTCCGCCTGGTACCCATGCCGAGACATTCGTCGCCATGTTTGCCATCCTTCTCGGTGCGGCTGAGACCGCAACCGCCGAACTCAAGCAGAAACTCAAGAACATAGGGATCTGCCTTGAGACTTCCAAGGTGTTGATTGTAAGTGACGGTCCAAAGGCTCTCTACGTTGTAATTGCATCAAAGGATGCAGATGAAGGCAGGATTATCGACGAGCTAGAAAAGAGAAGCGAGGAGCTTAAGAAGCACCTCTAGATCTTCTTCATACCCCTCCCTATCCATTTTGTGATAGAGGAGTAGACATACTCCATTGTGCCACGTATTCCTCTGCTCTCCCCATTCGCGGTGGTCCTGCGTTTCATGATTTCCTCGATCACTTCATCCTCGCTGGCGGGATTGCTTTCGAACATGGTAAAGGACCTACCGACCTCTTCCAAATCATGCGAATCGGTGCCTCCGGTCTGGCCAAGCTGGAGTTTCTCTGCGAGTTCTCTTGACCTCCTATTGTTTCTGGGGGTGCATCGACCATTTTGGATCTCTATCGCTGAGAAGTACTTCGGCGAGACCGATTTCGCGCCGATGCCTGACCAGAATCTATATGGGTGAGGGACGACCGATATCCCGCCAAAGTCCTGAACCATCTCCACCGTTTCTTCGATTGTCTTGCGGGAGGGGACTGATTTGTCTACGCCATATGCGATTATATGACCCGCATCGGTCGACACTTCGAGACCCCTGACTACAAGGAAGTCCTCCATACCTTTGGACATCTCGTATGCCTTCAGAGAACCGCGCACATCGTTATGGTCGAGAATGGCAATCCCGTCCAGTCCTATCTTCCTCGCATATCTCAGAATATCCTCAGGCCTTTCTCTTCCATCCGATGAGAAAACGGAGTGTATGTGCAGATCCATCTTCATCTGGATCACTTGACCCGAGATCCTGCGCGAACATCTCTGTCTAGCGTTACGAGCTTTCCGTTTGCCACGAGAGGAACCGCTCGCTCTCCCTCACTTTCGAGAATGACAGCTGTCTTCTTTCCCTCCTCGATTTCCATCTCCAGGAGCTTCTCCTCTCCCACGTCGAGCTTTCCGTTCTTTTCCTGAGCTACCACTATCTTCAGATCCCTGAAACGTTCAAACGAGACAGTTGGAAGGCCTTTGCTTCCGAGAATCTGAGTTCCGGGGACAGAGCCTTCCGCAAGAAGAAGGGATACGACATCCTTGTCCTCGGCCGCCAAAAGCATCCCGTGAGATTCCACCCCTCTGAGCTTGGCGGGTTGAAGGTTGCAGAGAATGACCAGGTCTCTTCCCATAAGCTCCTCACTCGTGTAATAGCCTTTGAGGCCGGCAACGAGCTGTCTCTTTTCATCACCCAAGTCGACGGATAGCACATAGAGTTTGTCCGCGTTCGGGTGGTCCTCGACCGAAACAACCTTTCCCACTCTCAGATCAAGGGTAGATTCTGATTCCGCCAATTCCTCAGGAAGCTCGATTTTCTTGAAGAGAGGAGAGGGCTTCCCAATCTTCTGACCTGTTTCCATGTCCTTGAGCGCTTCCTCCCAGCTCTGACTGTGTACATCTGATTCATAGCCCAGCATATTCCACAACCTCGCAGAGGAAAAGGGAAGAAATGGGGCGGACAGTATGCAGAGGGCCTTGACTATCCGGAGGGCAACATGCAGTGATGTCCCGCAAGCAGTCTTGTCAACCTTCACGAGGGTCCAGGGTCCCACAGCGTCAAAGAACTGGTTTCCGAACCGCGAAAGACTCATTATCTTTTTCATCGAATCCTTGAACTTAACCCTTGCCAAATTCTCGTCAACTATCTTCCATGTCTGCTCGATTCTCTCAAGAGCTTCTTTGTCTTTCTCCGTCATCTCGACAACCGGAGGGACCTCCCCGAAGTGCTTGTTGACGAAAGTAAGAACTCTGTGAACGAAGTTCCCGTATGAAGCAAGCAACTCAGTGTTGTTTCTCGTGACGAAATCCTGCCAGGTGAAGTCCGAATCCCTGTTTTCAGGCATGTTAATGGTCAAGTAGTATCTCAGGGAATCCGCCGGATAGTTATCCAGGAACTTGTCGATTTCCAGGGTTACCCCTCTGGATTTTGAGAATTGTTCACCCCCGAACCTCATGAACTCGTTTGCGGGGACATCATAGGGGAGGTTCAGATTCCCGCGAGCCATGAGTACAGCTGGCCAGAAGATTGTATGGAACGGTATGTTGTCCTTTCCAAGGAAGTAGTAATGCCTAGCCTCCGGATCCCGCCAGAAATCTTCCCAAGCTATAGGTGTCCCCTTCCTCCTTGCCCACTCTACAGACATGGAAAAATATCCCATGAAGGCCTCAAACCACACATAAACTCTCTTGTCTTCGTGTCCCTCTATTGGAATGGGAATTCCCCAAGTGATATCACGCGAGACAGGTCTGTCCTGCAGTCCGCTTTCAAGCCAGTTCCGAGTGAAGTTCAGAACATTGGGCCTCCAATAGGTCTTATCCTTGACGTAATCCTTCAGCGCTTCCTCGAAGGCCGTTAGCCTGAAGAAGAGATGGTTTCTTGTCCTTATTTCAGGCCTTTCTCTGCAAATTGTGCAATAGGGATCGATAAGGTCATCGGGATCGAGGATTTTCCCGCATTCATCACATTGATCCCCTCTAGCTCCAATGTGTCCGCAGTGAGAGCAGGTGCCCTCGACATAACGATCAGGGAGAAAACGTTTGCAATTCCTGCAATAGGGAAGGGACATTTCTTTTTCGTAGATGTCCCCTTGCTCCCAGAGGTTGGTCATGAAGTCTTTGACGATCTCAAAGTGCGTTGGATGCTCGGTACTTAGGTATAGATCAAAGCTGAGGCCAAAACGTTCGAGGCTCCTCATGTTTATCTTGTGATAACGATGTGCAATAACCTCGGGCTCAACACCCTCTGCCTCCGCGCGGACAGTTGTGGGTGTTCCATGCATGTCTGAGCCTGAGACCATAAGGACATCATTTCCTTTCATCCGATGGTATCTGGCGAATATATCTGGAGGAAGGTAGCATCCTGCCAGTCCACCGACATGAATGACGCCATTCGCATAAGGCCAGGCCACTCCAATGAATATCTTTTCCACATCTGGATGATAAAGGTCATAGGATTTAAATTTGAGGTCAGAGACATAAGAAAAGATAATATCCAAAAACACCATGAGGCGGAGGGGCAGGCAGTATGGACATCGAGAGAATCAGGGCCGACATGGAGGTCTTCAACGAGAAAGAGGACGAGGAATACTATCTGAACTGGTCTGGACAGAAGGATGACATGGATCTTACGTCCATATTCAAGCAATACGAGCACCTTTTCACAAAGGAAACTGTCATGAATCTCAAATCTGAAGTGGAGGAAGCAAGCGGTGAGGATCTAAGAAGGCTGCGGTATTTGTACGGAGCATCGTCTGCAGGTCACCTTCAGAATGCTGTCAAAGAACTCACTGATAAGAAAGGACGGATGGAGGCGACCAAAGTCGTTAAGCTGGAGGATGAGGAGATACCCTACAGGTTCTCCGTTGTCAAGATGTTGAACTCCGATGACCGTGGCTATCGTCATGCGATTTATGAAGGAAGAAACAAAGTGCTCGATGATATCAATCCCGTTCTTGAGAAGAGGATAGATAGATTTCACACTCTCTCCGTGAGTCTGGGTTATCCAAACTACAAGGAGCACATGAGCGATATCAAGAATCTGAACTTTCGTTCACTGATGGATGGCATGAATGTGCTAATATCCCAGACTTCTCGACTCTACAAAGAGAGGATGGAAGACCTCCTGAGCGGGATCGGACTGTCCCTCCTGGAAGCAGAGAAACACGACATTGCCTATCTTCTGAGGGCAAAGAAGTACGATGCATATTTCAAGAAAGAGGAGGCTGTACCAACACTCAAGAGGACCCTCAATGGAATAGGAATAAACCTCGATGACCAGCCAAACATAATACTGGATACGGAGGAGAGGGAAAAGAAATCTCCAAGAGCCTTCTGCGCTCCAATAAAGATCCCAGAGAAGATTATGCTTGTGATTATGCCTCAAGGAGGACTCTCAGATTTTCAATCGCTCTTTCACGAGGCTGGCCATGCAGAGCACCATGGTTGCACCGAAGAAGAAACCTTCTTTGAGTACAAATGGCTAGGGGACAAATCTGTATCAGAGACCTATGCCTTTCTTCTGGAATATCTCTCTAATGACAGGAACTGGTTGAGAAGAAACATCGAGATGGAGGACTACTCTTCCTACCTTGAGTTCGCCTACCTCACGAAGCTGTACTTCCTGAGACGCTATGGAGCGAAACTGAAATATGAAATGGAGATTCACAGTAAGGGGTTGGCTGGAATGGATGAGGTCTATTCAAAGACTCTTGAGGATGCTCTCGTTTTCAAGCATCCACCCGGTCATTACCTCGCAGATATGGATGATGGTTTCTATACCGCCCAATATCTTAGAGCCTGGATATTCGAGGCCCAGCTGCGAGCGGTTCTTCAAGAGAAGTATGGGGACGAATGGTTTCTCGATGCGGAGGCTGGAAGCTACCTTAAGGATCTCTGGGCAAGTGGCCAGAAGTATGATGTCATTGAGTTGGCGAGAATGATTGGCTACTCAGGACTGGATATCAATCCTCTGGTCGATGAGATCGAGGAAAACCTCGGTTAGGCCATGCTCTTTCGATAGTAGAGTAGAAAAGATTATTAGAGAGCAGAAAATAACTCAGAAATGGTGTAGGCATTGGCTTTAGAAATGGGTAAATGTCCAACTTGCAGCGCATCCATTCCTCTCGATTCCAAGGAGTGTCCAGAGTGTGGTGAAACCTTCATTGGAGATATAAAGGTGCTGGAAGAGGAAGAAGTCGCATACGAAGAGGGTAAGAGAGAACGTCTTCTCTTCTGGTTAGGTCTCGTGTTGGTGTTCTTTGGGGGGTTTTTCTCACTAGGGTCGTTTGCTCATGACTGGTTCAAGATTCCTATCATAGGCGAGGCCTATTATGCTTTTGGCTGGATCAATAGGCTCTTTGCGACAGCTGGTCTGGTGGCTCTCATAGTCGGCATAGTCTTCCTGATACTCTCTCTTAGGCTTACAAAGGTCGTGAGTGAAGAAGATTATGAAGTGGGTGCTCCCTAGGCTATTCGAGAGGGTTGAAGGACGCCCTTTTCAGTTTCTCTATCCTGGGAAACGCACCAAGAATAAGGACGCAGACGTGACTTTTCCATTTCCCTGGCCCGAGAAGAAATATTATATAGAATGGAAAGGATTCGAAGTCAGGAATTGGAGTTGAAATAGTGTTGATCGGAGAATTCGGATTCAGGCCTCCGCAGTCCCCTGTGGAGGAGGGCAAGATATATGAGTGTGAAATTGAGGACCTTGGGCGGGAAGGCGACGGCCTAACGAGGATAAACAATTTCGTTGTCTTTGTTCCGAATACTACGGTCGGTCAAAAGGTCAAGATCAGGATAGTGAGGGTCATGCGGAGAGTTGCCTTTGGGGAGGTCGTCACTGAGGAACCCGAACCCTCAAGGGTAGAGCCTCCACCTCAGGAGGAATGACTTCCATTTGACGTTCGATGCTCCTATTCTCCGATCTGCCGAAGCTGAATCTAGGACGAGCGCGCAAACGATTACGATCGCCTATGAAGTGATTCCATGCCATATTTTTCTGGGAAGACTTCCTCCTCTATTTTCGATCTAACTATGCACGAAAGCGAAGTCCTAAAATGGGACACCTATATCTTCTGATTCTCTAGAGGATCCAAGACATCGTACTGTGCAAACGATTGTCCGGATGATATCAGTTGTGAGAAGTTACTGATTTTTTCTTAACGTCCTTTAAGGCTAACATAGTGAAATGCGATGAACTTCAGTCGGTGGCCCAATCACAAAGAAAGCTTTATGTAGAACGTTTGAGTATTACAGACTGCTTAGCTAAGCATCCCTCCACAACAGGGCCGTTCAGTCTCTCTCTGGACGGCCACTTTTTTCTGTTTATGTCCTAGAATGGGTATCTCCGTTTCGAGTGTAGTCAAGGCTATTCTCTAATCGAAAACAGAACAAGGAATTATTTGTGGCTCTATCGACTCTCGGAAAAAAAGGATAGTTCTCGCAGCACCTGAGAAATCTCCAAATCCAATGAATGTCCTTCTTTGACATGCGGAGGAGTATAGGAGAAGCAAAGAAGTGTCCCGTATGCGGAGTAACTGCAAGGCCAGAGAACGTGGTTGATCACTTTGAGAAGGTGCACCCTCGTTCGAAAGAGGAGACCAAACATGAAGAACCTTCTGCGTAGCTGGATGCCACTCTCGCATCGTAGATTCCACACGCACCAAAGGGATTTTAGGAATCTGCGGATTGCAGCTCATGGAACCTCTGTAGCGAGATTACATCAACCTCTTCTCGTGAGACCAATTCGGCAGCTTCCGCAATTATTCTAGCACCCTCGATTCTGGTTACGAATGAAATGTTGAGATCTATCGCTAGCCTTCTCATCATATATCCGTCTCGTCTTGGGCCGGATTCCTTCGAGGGTGTATTGATTACAAGGTCCACCATACCATCTCTCATCAAGCCTATTGCTGTTGGGCTCTTATTCTCTCTTATCCTGTAGACTGTCTTTGCTTCCACCCCAGCAGTCCTGAGAACAGAAGAAGTTCCGCGGGTCGCATATATCTTCCACCCTAAGTTGCTCAATCTTCTCGCGATGGGAACGATTTTGGGTTTGTCCTCATCCCTGACCGTAATGTACACGCTTCCTTGGGTGGACAGATTGTTTCCCGCTGCGACTATTGCCTTATAGAATGCTTTCCCCGCAGACTTATCGATGCCCATCACCTCTCCCGTGGATTTCATCTCAGGACCGAGAATCGAATCGACACCTTTCAGCTTCTGGAAGGGAAAGACAGGAGCCTTGACGGCTACTCCACTTATCCGAGCAAGACCCACGTATCCGAGCTCTCTCAAACTTCTCCCAACCGTGACTTTTGTGGCTATCTTTGAGAGGGGAACACCGATTGCTTTTGATACATATGGAACGGATCTGCTCGCCCGTAAATTCGCCTCAAGAATATGGACAAGACCGTCCTTCACTGCAAGTTGCAGGTTTACGAGGCCGATTACATCAAGAGCCTTGCAGATTTTCCCAGTCAGCTGCACTATCTCATCCTGCACTCCCTTAGATAATGTTTGAGGGGGGAGGACGCACATTGCGTCGCCGGAATGAACACCCGCTTCCTCTATGTGCTCCTGAACGCCTGATATGAAGACATCCTTTCCGTCTGAGATGGCATCAACATCAATCTCAATTGCGTCGTCGAGAAACTTGTCGACTATTACTGGGTGACCTCTAGTTATCTTTACCGCCTCTTTCATAAAAGTTCGCAATTCCGCCTCATCATGAACTATCTCCATCCCCCTTCCGCCGAGAACATAACTGGGCCTGACAAGGACTGGATAGCCCATTTCCCGTGCTATATCTCTGACCTCGTCGAAAGAAAAGCCTGTTGCCGCTTCGGGCTGCATAATTCCAAGTCTTCTCATGAGGGTACGGAAGAGCTCTCTGTCCTCGCTTATGTTTATACTCTTGGGAGATGTGCCAAGTATCTTGGTCTTGAGCCCACTCTTCTTCAGGTAATTCTCGAGGGGAAGTGCCAGGTTGATTGAGGTCTGTCCCCCGAACTGGAGAATGACGCCATCCGGCTTCTCTTTCTCTATGACGTTAGCGACATCTTCCAGTGTTAAGGGCTCGAAGAAGAGCCTGTCAGAGATGTCATAATCAGTTGAAACCGTTTCAGGGTTGTTGTTTATTATGATTGCTGTAATTCCCTCTTCTTTCAGTGCCATGATGGCTTGAACACAGCAGGTGTCGAACTCTATCCCCTGCCCTATCCTTATGGGTCCGCTTCCTATTACAAGGACCTTCCTTTTTGTGAGGGATGTCAGCTCGCACTCGCTGTCGAAGGTTGAGTAGAAATAGGGAGTTGCGGCCTGGAATTCTCCCCCACAGGTGTCGACCATCTTGTATGTGACCTCACATCTTCTCTTGCGAACTTCATCCTCTGAGAGGCCGGACATCCGTGCTATCGTTGCATCACCAAAGCCCATCTTCTTCGCACCTCGGATGGCCTTTACATCACCCCTTCGAAGTCTGGCTTCCATTTTCACTATGTTCTTGATTTTCTCTATGAAGAATTCATCCCATTTCGTAAGGTCCGCTATTCGGCGAGTGGGGATTCTTCGCCTCAGCGCCTCGGCGATGGCGAAAAGACGTTTGTCTGTGGGGTTCCGCAGTTCTTCCTCTAGGACTTTGCTATCAAAATCAAGTCTTCCAAAACGACTCATTCCTATGTCGAGAGACCGTACCGCCTTGAAAAGGGACTCCTCCAAACATCTGCCGATTGCCATCACCTCTCCCGTGGATTTCATCTGAGTGCCTATGTAGGGATCCGCTGATTGAAACTTGTCAAAGGGCCAGCGAGGAATCTTGGTTACCACATAGTCCAGTGTGGGTTCAAAAGCGGCATAGGTTCTTGATGTCACTGGGTTTCTGATACGATCGAGTGTCATTCCAAGAGCTATTTTTGCTGCAACTTTCGCTATCGGATAGCCAGTTGCTTTGGAGGCGAGTGCTGACGAACGGGAGACACGAGGGTTCACTTCGATGACCCTATAATCTCCAGTCCTCTGGTTTACCGCGAATTGGATGTTACAGCCTCCCTCTATTTTCAGTCCTCTGATTATCTTGATTGCAGAAGTCCTAAGTCGCTGGTGCTCCACATCCGTAAGCGTTTGAGCGGGGGCAACAACGATGCTCTCGCCAGTATGAAATCCCATGGGGTCCAAGTTCTCCATATTGCAGACGATTATGCAGTTGTCCGCCGAGTCCCTCATGACTTCATACTCGAACTCCTTCCATCCAAAAACACCTTCCTCGACGAGGACTTGCTTTATCCTAGAATAGTGAATTCCAAGAGCTACGGTCCTTTTGAGCTCATCCTCATCTCTCGCGATTCCGCTCCCTGTGCCACCAAGGGTGTAGGCAGGCCTCACAATCAAGGGAAAACCCAGTTTCTCTGCGATCTTTAGAGCTCCCTCGACGGATTTGCATGCCTCACTCTCCGGAATCGGCTCCCCTATAGATTTCATCAGGCTTCGGAATGCATCCCTGTCTTCAGATATGCGTATGGCTTCTAGACTTGTTCCCAGAATTTGAACACCATATTTTTCCAGGATTCCATGCTCAGCAAGCTCTGAGCAGAGGTTCAGAGCAGTCTGTCCACCCATACCCGCGAGTAGGCCATTAGGCCTTTCTTTCTCGATGATTTTCTTGAGAAACTCGGTCGTCAGCGGCTCAATATAGACAACATCAGCCATGTCAACCTCGGTTTGTATTGTGGCGGGATTCGAGTTGACAAGTATCGTTTCATAGCCCTCCTCTTTCAATGACCTGACCGCTTGAGAACCTGAGTAATCGAACTCTGCGGCCTGTCCTATCGCAATCGGTCCAGAGCCAATTACCATGATTCTTCTGAGATCGCTAGGCAAGCTCAGCCCCCACCATTTCTGAGAATCGGTCGAAGAGGTTCAGACTATCATGCGGTCCGGGAGAGGCTTCTGGATGATATTGAACAGAGAATATGGGAAGGTTCTTGTGCTGCAGTGCTTCTATCGTGCTGTCATTGAGATTCTTTTCCGTCACCTCGAGTTCTCTCGGAGTTCTATCGCTCACCGCGAAACCGTGATTCTGTGAAGTTATCCTCACCTTCCCGCTCTTCCGATCAATGACGGGGTGATTGCCTCCCCTATGGCCGAACTTGAGCTTGAATGTTTCAGTTCCGAAAGATAGTGCGAGCAACTGGTGTCCCAGACATACGCCCATAATCGGTATCTTTCTCACAAGACGCTTAATTGTCCGGGCCGTCTTTTTCATCAAAACGGGATGAGCGGGATCTCCTGGACCGTTCGAGATGAGGATTCCATCCGGCTCAAATTCGAGCACTTTCTCAGCGGATATGTCATAGGGTACTCTTATCACTTCCACTCGTGAAGCAAGGTTGCTGATTATGCTCCTCTTCACCCCGCAATCAATCAGGACTACTCTTTTCCCTTCAGGATGTCCGTAACTATACCTTCTTCTGCAGCTTACATCCGAGACAAGATTGCTTTTCGTGGGATGCTCCATCTCTATGACTCGATCAAGAATCTCCTTTGGGTCGGGATTTCTAATTGTGGAAACCGCCGCCTTCATTGTTCCATGCTCTCTTATCTTGACAGTGAGCATCCGAGTATCCACGTTCGAAATACCCGGAGTGCCATTCTTGACAAGAAACTGGTGAAGGTCCATCTTGGAAGTGCGGTGTGAGGGGGTGCTGCAAAACTCCCTGACAACGAAGGCACCGGGTTGAATCCTTGGGGATTCAAATGTCGATGGGTCTATTCCGTAGTTTCCCACTAGCGGGTAGGTCATCATCAGAATCTGACCTCGGTATGAAGGATCTGTCAGGGCCTCACAATAGCCAGTCATGTTTGTGTTGAAAACAATCTCTCCGTAGGCGGTTCTTCTCGCACCAAAAGAGACACCCTCGAGGACCGTTCCGTCTTCGAGTACGAGGAGCCCTTTCATCGGGATGACCTTTGAGGGATAGCACTTCTCGCATTTTAGCTTTGCGAATCTCGGCTAGGAGAAATCCCTCGCGAGTTCGGGACCGAGCATTCGTTCACTTTTACTTGTTTTGAAGGCCCATTTTCTTGCGGCGGGTTGAACGGAGAGAGGTTTGGGAAGTCTCATGTGCAACGTTATGGAGAAGGAGAGAGAAGAATATCGACTACCATGGGCGGCTTATGAAAACGCTCTTTGTGATACGGTGATTTGCTTTCCTGTCGAGGGGATTCTTCTATCTAGTGATTTGTGTGCTCTGACATCCGCGGTCATCTACAAGAGACATCCTGGTCTTCTTCCACATCTCCAGTCCAAGACCGGAAATTGAGCAAATAGGTTTTATACGGCAATCACTTTTTCAACTGAGGTGGGGAACCTTGATTCGAAAAGCTCTGTTGTTGTTCCTGGTGGGGTTACTTGTAGTATCCTTCTGTACACAAGTTATCGCTCAGGACTTAGCGGAGGTTTATGAGGTTGACATTTATGAGAAGGACCTGGAAGCTGGAGAAAAGGTGACCTTCAAATGGCTCGTTTATAATAAGAACGAATCGAGCATACTTCTAGTTGCCTCTGGAAGTCCTTTGAGCGGGGAGGACTGGTCTGCATCTCTGCGTCCGACATACCACGTCATAAAGCCCGACGACTCCGGGAATGTTACGCTCGATGTCGAATCCGCTAAGGGGGTGGATCAGATGAGCGTTGAGTTCTTTGTCTGGTTGAATGTTTCGCTTGCTGCTGATAGGACGGTCAATGAATCAGACGAAAGAACCGCTCGAGTCAACTTCCTTGCTACGCCGATTGTGGTCCCGCCCGAGAACAAGATTCTTGGAATATGGTACAACCCACTTCCCCCTCCCTTCAATGAAAGATTGATGACGTTCGTTATCAGTATACTCATATGGGCAGGGATCGCGGCCTTCGTCATATTGCTCGTCGATCCCGCCGTAAAGCGCGTGGGGAGGAAAACCAAGACAGAGTTGGACGATCTCGTCTGGCACATTATGCGTCTTCCGCTTTTCGTGATAATCGTGGCCTATGGACTCATTTCCTCGCTTTCCATCTTGGGCTTGGGCCCTGACGTTATGTCGCCAATCGGGACAGTCTATGGAATCCTCGTTGTCATTCTCATTACTTGGCTTGCCTACAGGATTTTCGCGGGAGTGATTATCTACTATGGAGCAACGATAGCCAAGAAAACTGAGACCAAGATAGATGACATCCTCATCCCCGTAGTCAGGAAGATTGGGGGCATAATAATATTCGTTTCTGGCATTGCGGCCATAGCATCGGTTCTTGGAATGGACATAACCGCTTTCCTGGCGGGCATGGGCGTGCTTGGAATCGCGATAGCCTTCGCTGCGCAGGAGAGCCTCTCCAATTTTTTCAGCGGTATGTTTCTGCTTATCGACAGGCCCTTCAAGGAGGGTGATCTGATAGAAATCGATGGGAAGAGATGCAGAATCGAGAAGATTGGATTGAGATCCACGAGATTATATCACAGATCCGCCCACAAGATGCTGGTGGTTCCCAACAACAAGATTGCGAGAGAGATGGTTGTAAACATAGTGGAACCCGATCTTGCCTACCGCCTAAGCCTGGTCATCGGTGTTGATTATAACTCGGACATAGACAAGGTGAAGGGTGTCATGGTTGCAGCGGCCAGAAGTCATCCTCACGTCATCAAGGAGGAAGGAAAACAACCCTACGCTAGAGTCGAGGAATTCGGGGATTCTGCATTGATAATGAAGATGAAGCTCTGGATAGACGATGCCGACAAGCGTAACAGGTTTGCCGGCGAGATTCGTGAGCTGATAGAGAAGGCGTTCAGGCGTGAGGGAATAGTGAGTCCTTTCCCGAGCAGAGATGTCTATATCAGGAAAGAGGAGTAGCTCCCCCTATTCCCCGAATCCATCGGGTAAGTTTCTCTAGCCCCACCCAGGGGGAGGAGCGCTCGGTGGTGGTGGCTGAGCTACTGGTACACGGACCGGTAAGATTTCACCTTCGAGGATTCTTGCTCTCGTCACACGATATGCGAGAAACATGACTACCGTGCCGAAGATGCTGAAGGCTGAAAAGATACTGGAATAAGTCGACCGGGTTAGCACATCCTGCAGTTCGAGGGTCCCTTCGGAGGGAAGTAAGATGATGGTCATCAAGAATCCCATCACGCTAGCCAGAATCGTGAGGGTAAATGCAAGCCAAAGAAGGTACCTCTTTTCTCTTGCTATCAGCTCAAGAGGAAAGAAGACCAACCCTAGGGTGATTGCCGCTGTGCCGACAAGACCAAACCCAGAGCTGATTGCAACCTGATTCCTAAATTCTGCAGCATCAGTTGTGTATTCTGCTTCGGTGCCGCTTGTGTACCCTGCTCCAAATCCTGCCATCCCTGGTACGACGATGGAGAAAATCACTCCCAATATGATCAATATCAGCGCCGCGGGGACTCTTGTTGCGTGCTTCTCTCCAAACTCGTTCCTGCCTACATACATCTCGTAGAGAAGGAGAATATAGAAAATAACGACAACAAGGCCAAGAATACCCAGGATACACAGCAATGCCAATAGACCTCCAAGAACTTGAAAGAAATTCTCTGAGGTGATAGACTCGAAATCGATGCTCCGAAGAAGCGGGAAGAGGGCGATGAATGTGATAATCGATGAGACAATGCTCAACATCATTGCATAGCTTCCGTATTTCAGGCCCGCAGGTGTGTGAAGCCTTCTCACGGCCGGAGGGAGCTGCACTTGCTCAGATGGGGGTCTAGTTTCCGCATACAAGAAATCCACTCCGCAACGCAAATCGATTGCCTGTTGATAAAGGTTCCCTCAGCCATCATT
>JBHIFI010000029.1:0-21274 GCA_046761005.1 Thermoplasmata archaeon | reverse complement strand
GCGACATCGAGCGCTGCCTGAATTCCCGCCACGCCGCCGCCGATGACGAGGCAGGACTGCTCGACTTTCACCTTATGCGGTTCAAGCGGTTCGATCAGGCGGGCCTTGGCTATTGCTCCCCTCATGAGGGCTATGGTTGCCTCCGTTGCCCCCTCCAAATCATCATGGACCCACGCAATGTGCTCACGGGCATTGACTATCTCGACGCAGTAAGGATTCATGCCCGCTTCGGAGGCCCATTGGCGGAACCTGTCCTCACCCATCTTTGGAGAGCAAGCCACAATGACCGCTCTGTCGAGCTTCTTCCCCTTAATAGAATTCTTGAAAGAACCCTGACCCGCCAAAGAACACAGTTGAGCGTGACTGTCGACAAAAGAAACGTCCTCAAGGACCCCGGCCTCCTCGGCGACCCTTTCCATATCGATGTTAGAAGAGATGCTGTCGTTACATCCGCAGATAAAGACGCCTATGTTCAATGCCGACCCCCGACGGTCAAAGAGCCAGAATGTGATTTTTCCGTCTATGTTGACTCTTTCAACAGATATCAGGAATTCTATTATAAGCTTTCGCGGCGTCCATCCGTCGCTTTGGTTTGCCCAATGTCGGTGGTCACTCGAGGTACGTTTCACCTCTATCGTAAGCTAGGACGAACTTGAAGTTGCCCTCTTGGAGGAAGTCCCTCCCAAGGAGATTGGGCATCGACAGAAGAGCGTTCCTGTCACTTTTGTTCCTGGTCATGATCCTGTGGGCATGAATGTTGCTGAGCAGGACCTCCTTCGATGTGTTTTCGTCCGTCCTAAGGATGAAGATGACACTCTTGAGAACCCTGCTCTCCGGGCGTCCACCCGCCGAAATTGTCCGCTTACGGCTCCGCGGCAGGTTTGCGATGTCGATTCCCATCTTCTCCGCCGTTGTCTTGGACAACAAGGCCGTGCCAGTACCCGTGTCGATCAAGAAAGTCAGAAAATCGCTAATCATCCTCTCTGGACACGCGAAGAAGCATGCGAAGATGGGCTTGCCTTCTGTAATCTTGCCTGAGATCCTTGCCATTGCATCCCTCCAAGTCGCGCAGAAATCAGATTATCATGTGGAAGTCCTCACGGGCGATGAACTCGACTGTGACCTCCCTAGCCTCAAGGCCCTTCCTCTTAAGCTTGGCCATCAGTGTCTTCATTGTCTTGGCGACCGCGACGATACGCTCCTTGCCGACCGCCACGTACTGGTCAGGATACTTCTTCTTAAGCTCCTCTCGTCTCGACTCGAGAAAGACGGATCTCTTCTCAGCAGCCGTGATGCCCTCCAATATCTCCCCTGTCGTAAGACCATATGTCGTGCCGCTCATGGATATCCTCCAACATTCTCCGCAGTGTGGCGCTGTGTTGCTCTTTCTCGAGCCAGTATAAATACATTGCTTGGAGACTTAAGGGTTTCCCCGTGTTCTCAGCGTTGGTGACAAATCTGGACTCCTGCGTCTGCGCGCCCCCCATTCCTTCTGTGGCAAGGGGAAGGGTTTGTCACCCAAAAACTCTATGTCTCGCATTAGGAGTGTGGTTTTCCCCGACCGCACCGAAAATCATGCCGTTTGTGATGAATGGCTCGCCTGATAACGCTTCTCACTGCATGAATCGCAACGCCAAGCTTTTATAGGGTGGTTCCAGTTCGCAACCGAGCAGATGACTGAGAGATTCCTTTGCCCGAAGTGCGGCAAGAACACCATGGTCAAGGTTCCTGGAAAGGGAGGAAAATACACTCTTCAGTGCGAATTATGTGGCTTGAAGCGCGGTAAACTGCCTCCTGACAAGCAGAAAGACGTCATCTGAGGATTGTCGCCAGCGCCGCGTTGAGCGATCTCAGATCTAAGGGAGTTCCTCTACTAGTATCCCCTGGAAAACTCGTCCAGCTTCTTTCTCTTTTTCGCCTCCTGGGCAACCTCCTCAAGTGTGCGACCGCTGACCACTGACCCGGGTTCCTCTGCTGCCGGCTCGTGCTCAGGAACTGCGAACGCGTCGTCAATCTTCACGAGTAGCCACTGCTCATCCTTGCTTCGTGTTCGCACCAGGGAGTATCCACCCCTCAGCTTCTCTCCCTTCAGCCATACACTGACGTGACCCTGCTTGATCGCCTCTTCCATTGGGACCTCCTTTCCTTCCTTCCTCCGGATGTTGCGATAGGTACCCCTGTCCCATACGATCACGGGTCCCGCCCCATACTCGCCTTCGGGAATCACGCCTTCGAAATCTGCGTGCTCCAACGGATGCTCTCCGGTTTGAATCGCCAGTCGCTTGACTCGTGGATTTGTCGAAGGTCCCTTGGGAACGGCCCAGGACTTCAGGACGCCACCGACCTCAAGCCGCAGGTCGTAATGAAGTGTAGTTGCATCGTGCTTCTGAATCACAAAAATGGGCTTCTCCGACGATTTGGACTGATCGGATTCATCCTCACCGGTCATGCTCTTGAATGAGCTGGCTATCTCATAACACTTTCCTATCGTCTACTGCTCACCTAGAGCCGCTCTGATCAGCTCAGTGAGCTTCATGATGTTCTGCTCTTTCTTACTCTCAATCTCCTTCCAGAAGGCCAGCAGAACCGGGTTTGTCTCTGCGTCCTTTTTGTAGTAATTCCTGATACGCCACAGGCTCTTGCTCTCCGTCGTCGCCTGCTCCATCAGGTTGTACACGTTGTCATCTAGTATTCCATCACCTCTTCCGATTGGAGCCCTCCCAGTATTTAGGTCGACCATAGTAGTCATAGAGCGCAGTCTCGTACTCCCTACCCACTTGTGCATAGGGATCATACTCCGGGCAGTTCCTCACAGTATCCTTGAGGAGATCAACGTAGACCTTCCTCTTCTGCCAGCTGACTCTCTCTATCCACTCAGGGGCAACTAGCACCTGCTTGCCGGGCAACCACTTCCCCAGGCTGACGATGACGTACCGGATGACCCAGGCTTCGTCGTCAGCTAAGAAACCTTCCAGATGACCGAGCTCGCCATTCCTGGCTTCGATCCGGTAGCCTATGACCTCGCGGGTACTCCTGAGATGGGAATCGTTTTCCTCTCCACCTGGGAATTCCTTCCCGGATTCGGGGGGTGGAATGGGCCCATATATGCTTGGCAGGGCAGCGCCGGGGATACCTGCACGCGGCATAGGCCATCCGTAGTATCTGTTAAGCTCGATCTCCTTCTGCCGAGAGACAGGCTTCTCGGAGTCGATATCGGGACCTTTCTTGACCCGTTCCTTTGTCAGGGATGTAGAAAAGCTCTTTTTGACCCAGTCGCATGTATCTATAGCCATTGGGGATATAATCGCCTTGCGGCCGGGGAGCCATTTGCCGGTGTCTACGACAATGTAGGTGATGACCCAACTATCGTCCCTGAAGAGGAAGCCGTGAACCGAGCCGATTTCGCTATCCTCTCCTTGCACTTCGAATCCTCGCAGATTCTCGAGACTACGCAACACTGTTACCACCTCGGTTGGCGAGGCTTGGGAGGCTTCCGTTCAATTGAGTTCACTTTATCTCCAGCTTGCGTGGTTTGGATGACTTCTTTGGAGTCCTCTTCGGTAGTTCTATCTTCAAGATTCCGTCAACACTCTTGGCTTTGGCTTTCTCCGGGATGACTTCCTCATGTAGCGCCATCTTCCTGTAATAGCCTCTGTATGATATCTCCCTCGAGAGGTACTCCTTTCCTTCCTCCTTCTTTTCCCCCTCGGCCTCGGCCGTTATCTCTAGACCGTCTTCCGAGACCTTGATATCTATCTTTTCTTTCGGAATGCCAGGTATCTCTGCGGTCACTTCATAAGAGTCCCCACGGTCCGCGAGGTCCACCAGCGGCGACCTCTTCATCGTCGTGGTTTCGGTTGGGGACCTCCAGAACATGTTCTCGAACTCCATCCTGAAATCCTCCAGCATTCTGTCGAATTCGCTCATCACGCCGGATGGGCGCGAGCGCTCCCAAGGTGTCAGACCCCATTCCCTCAGTTTCCTCATGTCTATCACCTTCAGTTCGTGCGCGTACAGCCCGACTAGCGGACCCTCCGCACAGCTATTCGGTTCCCTTCAGTCGCTCCGATTCTCGTCAAATCGTTCTCGTGCAGCTGTATGTTACCAGGATCTGCTGCGCCCTCGTCTGCCATAACGTTGTGTTTGTTCTCCGCATAGCAAATCTGTAGGGGGTCGCCAGGTCTCAGACTCAGCCTGCTCATAGCCTCCTCCGCGAGTTTCGCCGACCCCTCGGCAGCATCGACAGACTTCCTCGCGACTAAACGTCTAGTTTCCCAGTATCGCCTTGCGATCTCTTTGTCCTTCTTCGTGAGTTCGTTGGCCACCTTCTGGCGGATGTTCGCCGTCGTCAGTGCGACCTCCTCAGGTACGGCATTGGCAATACTTATCGCCAGCTTCTCGTCCCCACCGGCTCTGAGGACGGACTGCACGATTTTCGCTCTATTGAAACTCTCTAGTCTTCCGTCCATCTTCCTTACGTTTTTCATTGTTTCACCTAACTGGATACAAACTATTGTGAGGGGATTTAACCATTATCTGATAGGTTATGGGTATGGGGCGCTCGTTTCCTCGGAATTTGCGAAGTTGCATCCTCACTTTCTCAGTAATCGAACGCCAGAGGTTCTCTATCCACCGAGAGGCTAGAGATCGGCCCTTGGACTGGCAAGAGACTTGTCACGTAGCTTTCCTGTGTCAAGCGTTTCTTCACAGAGACTATGAATTCCTCTCGACTTTCTTCTCATCACGTTCATGCAGACGATATCGTCTGGAGCGGTGGTCATTGTCTTGGGACTCGGCACAGCTGTCATTACCCCAAAGAGCTGGTTCAGGCTTTCCAAAGCAATCCTCACTCACCCAACATGCTGCTATAGACAGTACCCTAGAAGACGGTTCGCCGATGATGAGGCCTCACGACCAACCTCATCCCCTCCCTTACTCTCATATCTCTGATATCGCCGACGTTCATCTGCATCCACCTTCTTTGGACGGATCCAGCCTCAGTGACAAACGTTTTCTTCATTCCCTTATGCTCCACCGTCACAGACCCTCCTCGCTTTGCCCCTAGCTCGTTCAAGGTTTCGATATGCAATCTGAGCGTCCCTTTTACGGTCTCCATGGATTCCCTCACCGCAAGGCTCCTCGTCGATTCGTATCTTCGAGCTAGGGAAGGATCTATCTTCCCGAGTTCCAGGACCGCCCGTGCTCTCACCTCAGCAGTTGTTTTCACCGTTGAGCGATTGATTTTTGTTGCAATCTCCTTTGCCGTTTTCTGATTGGCCCCAGCCCTGATTAAGGACCTCTCGAGCTTTCTTCTGTTGAACCTTTCTTGGGAACCGGTTCGCTTCTTGACCAACATATTCCTCATCTCTCTCAGTGTTAGGATATTCGAATTCTCGGGTCGCTCCTGTGCTGAGTCGCAAGATGAGCCGGCTGAAAATGGGGCATCGCATACCTGAACGCTCGAAGATGGGGTTCTGGCACAAAGCGAGCTCTCACCAAATCAGCCTGCTTGGATCCCAGCAATCGTACGGTTGAGGTACATGTCTCAGCAGCGGAACTGAATTCGGTCCAGTCCATTTCTTATCCCCACATACAATCTGTACTCGTTCCGCTCATCGTCCTCAATCGATAACTGGTACCCGCCCAAGAACCCTTTTCGAACCTGGCATACCTCACCCAGTTCAATTTGAAAGAACTCCTTGATGTTCTTCCTCTGAATCCTTTTGCTCTTTCTCTTGACTGTCAGACGTACTGGAACAGCAGCAGCGGGGGGAGAGCCGCCCGTGGCGGGAGAGACGAATATTCTGCCTAGCGGTTCTCTTATGAATACTATCCGCTTGGTGGTTACGTAGAACTTCCCCTCGCCCCCCAGGAAGACGGCCTTGCCCCCCAGAAAACCGAGCCTTCCACGCTTTCGAATCTCACAGAACACAGGGTCTTTCTTGACAACAACCCTTTCATCCTGAGTTGTAATCAGACTTCCCTTCTCGTTGTATATCTCGCCCTTTCCCTCCTCACCACCAATCCTAAATACCATCACCCGTCATCGTTGTTAGGCTTCCCTTTGAGTGCTTGCTAGCTTCAGAAGTACTCTCTTCGCCACAATCATCCGATGAGAGCCTCCCTGGATTCGCGACGTTGAGAAGGCTCAGATTCTTAAGCAACGACCTCACATCATCCGGAGAGCGTGCGCGAAAGTTCGCCCGAGAGGCACCCAATCCGATTTTGATGGAGTATGCTGACTCAGGAAGGAGAGCGAAAACGTCCTCATCGGTTCTGTCGTCCCCCATGGCGAACACGAAATCCCATTTCTCTTTTGACGTCCAGGATAAGGAGGCTCGACCCTTGCTTATTCCGGTGTTCCTTACCTCCACTACCTTGTTGCCTTCCAGAACATCGAGTTCCAGGTGACTGGTGAGGTACAACAATGCATCGGCAAGTTCCCTCGCCCTGAGGAGACCCAGCTTTGGGTCAGCCTTTCTGTAGTGCCAGGCCAAGGAGAAGTCTTTCTCTTCAACAAAGGAACCGGGTGTCCTGTCCACGTGAAGCTCCAGCACCGGCTTTATTGCTTCCTTCCAATCCGGTCTGATGGGTTCCATAGCCTTCCAATCCTTACCCTCCTCCCTCATCCAGGCACCGTGCTCCGCGACCAGTCCAGCATCCAGACCGCCAAGCCATCTCTCCAGGACTTCCCTTTCCCTTCCACTCACGATAACAATCTCGTTTTTCGGATCGCCAGACAGAGCTTCGAGGATCCCCAGAAGTTCATCATCAGGTGCAGCCTCTTCTGGTTCATTGCTGAAGGGAACTAGGGTTCCGTCATAGTCCAGTAGTATCAATCGTCTTTTGCTCTTCCGATAGTCTTCGAGCAGGTCCCTCCTCACATCATCAGTGATTTCTCTCGAGGCGAATTCCTTCTCGATCCTCCTGCTGTTTAACAGGGTGTTGACGAAATTGCTCGCCCATCGATTTACATCGTGACGCTGCAGTCTTACCTGCATTGTTTTCATTCGTGACTTACGCTCTTCATCTGTCATCATCAGAGCCTCTTTCATGGCTGCCGCAATCTCCTCGATGCTGTTGGGATTCACTGCAACTGCCTCTCCGAGCTCACTGGAAGCTCCCGCCATCTCGCTTAGGATCAAAACCCCGTTGCCCTCTCTCTTGCTTGCTACATACTCCTTTGCCATGAGGTTCATTCCGTCCCTCATTGGCGTTATAATCGCAACATCGGCAGCGGCGTATAGGGCGACGAGATTGCGGAAAGGCAGTGAGCGATATAGGTACCATACAGGAGTCCAGCCAACTGTCCCGTACTTCCCGTTTACCCTCCCGACAAGTTCATCTATCTGCTTCTTGAGCAACCTGTAGCGCTCCACCCTTGTCCTTGAGGGTACGGCTACGAGAATGAGCGTCACCTTTTCGTTGTATCTTGGGTTCCTTTTGAGGAAGAGGTCGAACGCCTCCAGGCGGTTGGGTATCCCTTTTGAATAATCTAGGCGATCGATTGACAGCAGTATCCTCCGGTCTGCTACCTTTCTATGAATCTTCTCGATTTCCTTCTCGACATCCGGACTCTGTGCGTGTCCCGAGAAGCGTTCGTAGTCGATGCCCATGGGGAAGGCATCTACCACGACTGTGCGGTTCTCCATTGTGATTCTGCCCAGGGTGCTTTCATGGCCCAGCAGGCGGTGAACGCTTTGAAGGAAATGCTTCACGTAATCGTAGGTGTGGAAACCAACAAGGTCGGCTCCGAGAAGGCCTTCGAGAATCTGTCTGCGCCAAGGGAGCAGACGGAAAACCTCAAAGGATGGGAAGGGGATGTGAAGGAAGAATCCTATCTTCGTGTCAGGAATTCTTTCCCTCACTAGTCTTGGGAGGAGCAATAGATGATAATCGTGAATCCAGATTGCATCTCCTGGTTTTGCGATTTCGGCTAGGACATCGCAGAACTTCTCATTTACCTCTCTGTACTTTCTCCATAGGCTGCTGTCGAATACGGCATATTCAGTGAAGTAGTGGAAGAGAGGCCAAATGGTCCTGTTGCAGAACCCATAATAGTACCTCTGAACGTGCTTCTGAGAAAGGAACACGGGATGGCAGTTCTGGGAGAGCAACTTGTCTTCGATTTCGTGTTTCTTTTCTTGGATTCTTTCGAGAGAGATGCCTGGCCAACCCACCCAAAGGCTCTTGTTCAACCTATGATACGAATTCAAACCAGTGGCAAGACCGCCTACGCTATCTTTGAATCGAAGCCTACCGTCTCTGATTTCCACCTTTGATGGCAACCTGTTGGACACTATCAGCAAGTTGGACACTATCTCACGTCCTTGGACTGAGGTCCCCCATGTTCAAGTACAGCGCCAACACCTCTCCGATAGTGGGCGACGCTCTTTCGTTTCAGAGAATTGATTATCTCTCGAGAGTACTTAGCAGTTTTGTTCGCGCTAGCTTATTATCCAGCTCATTAACATGCTGTTGCCAGTTGATTGACGAGCTCATGGCATCTTTGTCAGTAGAAGTCGTGATTCCGTTTGGATTCCTGTCCCCCAATCTGGCACAATGCGCGTGGGAGATGACTGCCTTGGTCCCTTCGCTCTGTCGTATCGATTCTACTTGACTTGCGATGGAGGAATAGTAATCGGTTTGCCGCATTTGGGACATGGTGCCTTCACGCCCCGCGACTCGTCGGGGGCAGTCAAGTCCGTTCCGCACTCTGGACACTTGAATTCTATCATGCGTGTTCACACAAGCATGGGCATTTAACTCTTATCTGACAGAAAGCAGATTTCTCGTCCCATCGCTGGTGTACTCCGCGAAATTCCTCGCTCTCTTCCTCAGATTTCGAACGCCAGAACCTTTAAGTTGCCTTAGGACGTAGACCGAAGCGATGGTTAGCAAGATCGACAAGAGAATCATAGAGCTGCTCCAGCAGGATGCGAGGATGCCCATCACTCGGATCGCAAAAGAAGTGAACATGAGCGAGAACGGTGTCAAGTACAGACTGGAGAAGCTGGAGCAGAAGGGCGTCATCAGGACGTTCTCCATACTCATCGACCCGAAGAAGGTGGGCAAGAACGTGATGGCTATGTTCAGCATCGAGTTCAAGCCCGAGGAGATGAGGCACAACGTCAGGCTTCTCACCACAATCCCGGAGCTCATCAAGATATATCACACAACAGGGGAGTACTCAATCATGGCGATCGGTCTTTTCGACTCGAACGACGAACTCACGAAGTTCATCAATCACAAGTTGCTAGTTGACTTTTCCGTGCAGAAGTACGCCATGGACGTGGTCACGAGGCAGTACAAGGACAGCATCTACATGATATGAGTGCGGAGCACCACCTGATCGATTTCTGAAGGGGCTCCTTCCCTGCTGGAGCGCGAAGGTGGGCCTTTTTGTCGCCGATAGAAACGTCAGTTAACGCTTCGGCGTCCTTGGCCACTTTGTCTTTGTGTTGTTGGTTTATGACAGATTTCAGCAAAGTAGGATTCCCATGCCTGGGAATCTTCAATTGAAGATAGAAGTCGACATGCAGTGTTCATCTAGGAATCGAGACTGACGACTTGTTCTGTATGGTATTGGGGACGGGGATATGGTATCCTTCTGCAGATATCATGTGAGAATTGGAGCGACCACGCTGGATTGTTTCATGACCGGAAGATTGATATAGAAGGAAAACTACGTCTTAGTTGCTCTGAGTCGGCAAGGTTGAGAATGTGAAGGAACCGCAAGCGCATTTCGTAAGGGTGGAGAGGTCCCAGTACAAAATCACTGCCTTCCTGCCTAAGTACCAGCGAATCATACAAAGACTATACGTCGAGGCGAGTAAGCTGGACGCGGAATCCGAAGACGAAAGGAGGATATTATCGGCAATCGATGACCTGAATTCGATTGAAACCGTTCCGAGTTCGAAAGCTGCGAGAAAACGATGAAGGCGAATAGCCAATATCGTGATTCGTCCGCATCCGTTGGTTGGATTCGTTCCGTGTCAGTCTTAGATTCAGGCTTGTTTTCAGAAGCTGAACGCTCAGCCATACAGTGAGTCGACTCACTTGTTGATCAAAGGCAGAAATCGGAATGTAGGTTGTTCCAGAAGCAAGGCAACGTGCTGAGATTTGCGTGATGAGAAGTGTCTGAAATGAAGTATCCTGCCAGCTAGAATCTTCTCGGTGTCAAGTTCCAACAGAATTCTCTCCATCTGATTGATGCTCAAGGGACTTCAGTTGCTTCGGCCTCTCTTTCACTTGCTAAAGCCATCAGTTTGGCTAACGTAGCAGGCTTCCCGCTCTCCATTCTCAATGACGCAGAGGCATTACCTAGGACGAGACCCCTCTTTATGCCCTCCACAGAGTCTCGAGTGATTGCGAGACCAAAGGCAAACCCAGCAACAAAAGCGTCTCCCAGACCGGTCCTGGTATTCACACGCGAAGGCACAAAGGCTTGGGTCCGTAGCAGCTTTTTTCCAGAAGCACATATAGCTCCCTTGGGGAAGTGAACGCAGACCGCGTTTTCCATCCTAGAACTCAGCTCTGCAGCAGCTGACTCCATGGAATGAAGACTGCTGCAGTCTCTTCCAGACACCTGACTCAGCTCAATCTCATTAAAGCAGGCAATATCTGCTTGGGAATACAGCTGCATTGTCTCCTCCGGCCTAGTGTTTCTCAAGTCGCCTGAGTCGGTAATCAATGTGCATTTGGAACCTTCAATAAGCGCAATCAGATCATCGAGACCTTCCCTAAGATTGTGACTTCCCAGAACCAACAGAACATCGAATGTTTTCATGGCTTCCACGAAGTGATCAGATACGTTCAGTCTGCGATTGTCTCCACCATCTGCTAAGAAGCACCTATCATGACTATCCACCTCCAATCCGTAAGTGACGGCTTGACTCAAGCCCCTTCGATCTTTTCTAATGAGATACTGGAGGTTGACCCCATGTTGATCCAATGTCCTCTCCACGAACCTTCCATATCTGTCATCTCTTATGCAGGCGCTCAGATACGACTCGACCCCAAGTGTCGCTAGAGAGGCGGCACAAATCCCTGCGTTGCCCCCTAGTGCAACCTTAGGCTCCTTTCTTTGAGAAAGCATCCTTGAGAATTTATCAATAGCGTCCCGGTGACCATCAATCCAAAGCTCCCCGCCATCCGACAGGGCCAACTCGTAACCTCTCTTGATCAGTCTCAACGCCTCATTGTCTTGTGTCTTGGCACAGAATCGATTTATGGCCTTGTGGAGAGTGCTAGCTCTTAGGCTATGGAGGATATCAACGTTGACGTTGTTCAGAAGGCCTGCACGTTTCATCTACTCCTTTACGCAGACACAACGGTATGTAGTTTTCCCTATGGTTTCCTGGGATTGGGTCACCAGGTTCGTCGTATCTATGCATTCAACTCATCAGCGGGCATGCCGGGATTCCAATTCCACGGCAAAGAATATATTCCATGTGGTTCATCGAATCCTCGGATGAAGTATCTGCTGAATCATCTTGGTCAAATCGAAAGAGACATCAGTTATCGAAAGCCAATCCTCCTACTGGACTACGATGGCACCCTGACACCGATAGTCCAAACCCCCGACCTAGCTGTATTGAGCGAAGATATGCTCTCACTTCTCAGAAGATTGGAGAGCGATCGAAGGTTTGTCATCGGCATTATCAGTGGACGTTCACTAAGCGACGTAAAATCCAAAGTAGGATTGGTCGGCATCTGGTACGCAGGCAACCATGGGATGGAAATCGGATATCAGAACAAGGTATTCATCCATCCCGATGCAAAGAGAAGGATGCCGGTTATCAACAGAATCTGTTCATACCTCAGGCCCCTCGTGGAGAGATACGAAGGGACGATCGTTGAAGACAAGGGTTTGACTGCGTCGGTTCACTATAGAATGGTGTCCGAGTACGACATACCAAAAATCAAGAGCATCGTGGAATCGGCCATCGAACCCTTTTCCGAGAACAGGGACATATTATTGACCCATGGGAAGATGGTGTTAGAAATAAGGCCTGACATTCCCTGGGATAAGGGGAAAGCTGTGCTGTGGCTCCTCAACAACATAGGCGCAAACTTCACGGATGAATACCTAATCATGTATCTAGGGGATGACCGTACAGATGAAGATGCTTTCAGAGTCCTGAGCGGAAGAGGGATAACAGTTCTGGTCTCCTCCAAGGATATCGAGAGTGATGCAGAATACATACTGTTCGGTGTTGATGATGTGAAGAAGTTCCTGGAACGTCTCACCCGGCTAAAGACCAGCGTCCTGTGATATGTGAGGGAACAGATAATCGGGCGCGAAAGTACATATTCTTCCAGGACGAAATACTATTAGAGACGACTCACATCTATGATAGGTGTAAGAGAGTTTGAGATAATGACGAAGAGATTGAATGTTGTCCATATGGACAGATGCAGTGGGTGCCTCTCCTGCACTTTCGCTTGCGCACGCCACGTTTTCGATGTGTTCTCCCCTACGAAGAGCGCAATCGTCGTCAAGACGCGAGGAGGAGCAGAAGACGATTTCGTTGTGATCAAGTGTCGAGCCTGTAAGAACCCGCCGTGTGCCGAGTTCTGCCCTGAGGATGCACTTGTTCCGCGGAAGGGAGGAGGAGTGAAGCTCAAGCAGGATGCATGCACTGGTTGCGGTAGTTGCGTAGACGCATGTATTGTGGGGGCGATAAGAATGGATGAAGACACCAACAAACCTATCGTCTGCCTTCATTGCGGCTATTGCGTGGATTTCTGTCCCTATGGAGTCTTGGCTATGGAAAGTACTGAGGTGTTCTAGGTGCTGAGTCGGGTCCTATTCGTTGATTTGTCCCGCGAAACATCTCAGGTCAAAGAGCTAGATGACTTCTTCTCGCTGCATTTGGGAGGCGTTGGCGGAGCAGTGGAGTTGTTGCACAAGCACTGTCCCGAAGGAGTCGACCCACTTCACGAAGAGGCTCCTATCATTCTTGCCATCGGACCGCTTGAAGCTATGTTTCCATGTTGCAGCAAGACGGTGTCTGTCTTCAAGTCTCCACTGACCGGCAACCTTGGGGAATCTTATGTTGGCGGAAGACTAGGTCTGGCGATGCGTTTCGCGGAGTACGCCAACATAGTGATAAAGGGAAGGGCGAAGCGATGGACGTACCTGTCGATCCATGACGATGATGTCGAATTCAAGAACGCCACAACGCTGGAAGGCCTGTCCACATATGCAACGGCTAGGGTATTGCGAGAGGTGGAGAAGGGGAAAGGAAGCCATAGTGTCGCAACCATAGGACCAGCAGGTGAGAACCTCATCAGGTTTGCCAATGTGAACGTTGATGACTACCGCCATTTCGGGCGGCTGGGTCTCGGTGCTGTATTCGGATCGAAGAAACTGAAGGCAATCACAATCTCCGGAAGCAAGAGCTTTGACATCGAGAACGGATCCGACTATGAGACCGTTTACAAGGCAATCCACGAGATTTTGATGAATACGCCCATGATGGCAAAATACCACGAGCTGGGCACATCAATAAACATCCTGCCTTTGAACGAGCTCAGGTGCCTACCCACAAGGAACCTGCAGGAGTCTCATTTCGATTATGCTGAAGATATCTCAGGAGAGCGATTTGGGCGGGACTATCTGATTCGGAAAATCGCATGCGCCCAGTGCCCTGTGGGTTGCATTCACATCGCAAGTCTCCGCATACCGTTTGGAGAGCATGAATATGAGTCTTTGAAGGTTTCCTATGACTTTGAATTGCTATATGCTCTTGGCAGTATGCTCGGCATCAGTTCCCCCGACAGCATCCTGCGACTAATCGAACTGGTGGAATCTAACGGACTTGATGCAATGAGCACGGGTGTCGTATTGGCGTGGATGACTGAAGCCTACGAGAAGGGACTGATATCTTCCAAGGAAACCCTTGGGGTACCCTTATACTGGGGGAATGCTGAAAACCACGCAAAGGTGATTGAAAGGTTGGTGAAGAAGAGCAACGAATTCTACGACATCGTAGGTGAGGGCGTTGTTGAAGCGTCCACCGCTTATGGAGGAGAGGACTTCAGCCTTGCTCTCGGACGTAATGAGGTTGCCGGATATCACTGCGGATATGCCACTGTCCTGGGTCAGCTCTTCGGTGGTAGGCATTCCCACCTCGACAACGCTGGTTACTCGCTGGATCAGAAAATGGCCTCTAGTCCCATGTCATCGAGGAAGCTCGTGGACCACCTGATCACCGAGGAGCAGGAAAGATGCGTTTTCAATTCCCTCGTGGCATGTCTGTTCGCGAGGGGTATGTATACGAAAAAGATGATCTCGGATGCCCTGAAGGTTGCGGGCGCAAAGAGAGAGGTCCACGAGTTAGATGAATTGGGTCAGCTCATATATGAGTCAAGAATGAGGTTCAAATTCAGAGAGGGTTTCGATATCGATGACCTGAGGATTCCCAAGAGATTCTTTGAAACAGAGGCAATGGGCAAACAGCTGAAAGAGAAGAGGCTCAGTGAGCTGACGGAGATCTACAGGGAGAGACTTGAGGAATTCCGCTGAGTGGCTCGCTATTTACTTATATCACCGCCGGTTTCACCATCACATATGGCATCTGCTCCGACTGGTGTTGAGGATGTGAGACGGTACGCCAGGAGCAAACTCAAAGACTACCAGTTCTTGCTTGTCTCCAACAGAGAGCCATACATCCACAAGAAGGTGGACGACAACATTGTGTGCGAAAGACCTGCGGGAGGGCTAACGGCCGCTCTTGATCCGCTGATGCGAGCGTGCGGAGGCACGTGGATAGCATGGGGAAGCGGAGATGCGGACAAGGATGTTGTGGACGACAAGGACAGAGTCGGTGTTCCGCCAGAGTCGCCCAAATACGCTCTGAAAAGAGTCTGGATGACTGATGAACAGGTCGACAAGTTCTACTTTGGCTTCGCAAACCAGGCACTGTGGCCTCTTTGTCACTATGTCTATGAGAAGCCCGTCTTCGATAGCACGTTCTGGGAGGGATACGAATATTCAAACGAGCTCTTCTCAAAGGCGATACTTGAGGAAATCGAGAAGCATGATAAGATCTTCCTTTGGGTCCATGATTATCACCTTGCCCTCGTGCCTAAGCTAGTCAGGGAGTCTTCTCTGGCAGAAGAAAAGGATGTCGTTATCGCGGATTTCTGGCACATCCCATGGCCGTCCTGGGAGGTATTCTCGATATGCCCTTGGGCAGCACAGATCCTGACAGGACTGCTTGGAAACGATTTGATGGGCCTCCACCTTCCCCAGCACTGCAGCAATTTCCTGGAGAGTATGAGAAGGATTCTGGGGCTCTCTATCAGCCACGAGAAGGGCTGCGTGGAACATGATGATGGAACTACAGCCGTACGTTCGTTTCCAATCAGCGTTGACTTCGATGCAATAGATGCTGCTTCGAGGAGGGAGGAAGTTGAGGACCAAGTAAGGAGGATACGATCCAATGAGGTTGCTCCGTTTCCTTACATCGGGGTCGGGATTGACAGGTTGGACTACACAAAGGGGATAGTGGAGAGATTCAAAGCCATAGATTACCTCTTAGAGAAGAACACTGGCCTTGTGGGGAAATTCGTGTTCGTGGAGGCGGCAGCGCCTAGCAGAGTGGAAATCCCCGCATACCAGCAGCTTCGAGAGGACATCATCAACTTTGCCAATCGAGTTAACGAGAAGCATGAGAAAGATGGCTGGAAGCCTATTCTATACCTTGAAGAAAAGCTGCAGTACGACACACTCCTCGCTTTCTACAGAACTGCTGATATCTGCATGGTGAGTTCGCTTCATGACGGTATGAATCTTGTGGCCAAGGAATTCTTATCCGCAAACGTGGACGAAAAGGGTGTGTTGATCCTCAGCAAGTTTGCGGGCGCAGCAAAGGAACTCCAGGACGCCCTTCTCGTAAACCCCTACGATGTTCAGGAGTTCGCAGAAGCCATCAACACTGCTCTGACCATAGCCCCCGATAAAAGGAAAGCCTTGGTATCATCGCTCAGAAAAGTGGTTCGCGAAAAAAACATATACCAATGGCTGCAGGATTTTATTAGAGAGGGGAGTAGATACTTGGGTAATCAACCATCGTGACCATTGTGTGATTTCCATGTCGTTAGAAGAGGAGCGTACGAGCATCTCTGAGATAAGGAAGGACTACATAGCTGACAAGTGGATTGTGATCTCGGCTGAGAGAGCCATGAGACCGGACCAGTGGAAGGATACTTACCAACGAGAGGACTCGAGGCAAAGCTGTCCTTTCTGTCCCGGAAACGAGAAGAGAACTCCTCCCGAGGTTCTCGCATACGGTCGAGGGGATGGCCCCCCCGATTCACCCGGATGGGATGTTAGGTGTATCCCCAACAAGTTCCCGGTACTTAGAAGGGACGGTTCTGTCGACCGAAAGTCCGTCCAAATCTTCAACGAGCTGAGTGGCTACGGTGCCCATGAAATAGTAATTGAGACACCTCACCATGACAAGAACATTGCTATCTTACCTAACTCCAAGGTCGCTAAGATCATTAGAGCATACCATGCGAGATACACAGAACTCTGCAAGGACCATAGGATAAAATATACTCTGATATTCAAGAATCACGGTCATGAGGCTGGAGCTTCCATTGAGCATCCTCATTCCCAAATCATAGCCACTCCTATAATCCCGAAACGGATCATGGAGGAAACCAAGAATGCGCGTAGCCACTATGAAGCTACGGGTGGAAACTGCATATATGACGATATAGTAAACAACGAGCTCGATCAAAAGGAGAGGATCATCGTAGCAGATTCGGATTTCTTGGCGATCTGCCCGTTTGCGTCATCATTTCCTTTTGAGGTTTGGATCATTCCCAGAAAGCATCTTCCCTCTTTTGGAGACACGACAGGTCGCGAAAGAAGGGCACTGGCTAAGGTTCTGAAATCCGTGTTGGAGAGGATGTACAAGATATTGGACGATCCTCCTTACAATTACATAATTCACACCGCACCGTGTGACGGCAGCGACCATAGGTCCTACCATTGGCACGTTGAGATAATACCGAGGCTGACCCGCATAGCGGGATTCGAGTGGGGCACAGGATTCTATGTGAATCCCCTCCCACCTGAAGATGCTGCGAGATTCCTGCGAATGGAACATGTGAGTGGGCAGGAGTAGGTTCCCAGACCTCCTACGACCACGAGTACTGGGAATTGACTCACAAGTTCTGCGAAACATTCAGAACGGGAGTGTTCTAGAATAGCGACGGGGGTTTTCGGTCGACACGCAGCGCTGAGCAAACTTTATAATTGACACCGACACTAATACGAAACCTATGAGAGCGAGAAATCTAGTTGTCTTTGGTGTGATTGTCCTTTTAGCGGTACTTCTGAACTGCAATGCTGTTCTTGCAGATCAAGTTGGTTCTAGTGAGGTCCTAGTCTTCCGAGCCGACTCCTCCAGTCAGACCGTGGATTTGGGAGATAGCGCCATCTATAGATGGATATTCTTCAACAATGGCACTTCACCCTACTATGTCAATGCAACGGTTGACGGTTTGCCTGAGGGCTTCTCGGTGTCGTTACTGCCTGGAAGATTCATACTTGATCCAAGGAACGACACTCTCGTGGAAATGTCATTCGCAACTCCTACTGAGGCGGAGGAGGAAGGGCTCATACTCACGATGACTGTCGAGGTCACAGAGATTGAGACGGGAGAAACCCAAAGTGAGAGTTTCGACACGTCGATAGAGTTGACAGGAAGAACACCCAGAGGGAGCCCGGTCGGGAAGATCTTCGGTCTTTACGACAACTTCCTTCCCGAGCCCCTGAACAACAGATGGGGTGCCTTCCTATTCAGCCTGCTGGCATGGATAGTCGTCGGATTCCTTCTGATTGGGATTGTTGTACCGATAGGCCGAAAGAGAGCAAAGAGAACGGAAAGCCTGATAGACGATACCATTGTGGCGCTTATAAGAGGCCCGATTTTCGCCATAATCGTGTTGTTTGGCGCTTTCACCTCGCTGTCGATTCTCGGACTCGGAGAAGACCTAGTGTCATCCCTGGCAACGGTCTACGGCATTGTCATGATACTATTGGTGACGTGGATCGCATATCAGATCTTCCGGAGAGTGCTCATACGATACGGGAAGACCTTGGCGAGAAAGACAGAATCAACACTGGATGACAGGCTGGTCCCCGTTGTTGACAAGATCGGTGCCGTTGTCATCGTAGTATTCGGTGTCGTTTTCATCATGCAATATCTGGGGTACGACATAACACTCTTTCTCGCTGGAATCGGTGTCCTCGGACTTGTCATTGCCTTTGCTGCTCAGGACACACTCAGCAACTTCTTCAGCGGGATCCATCTTATGTTGGACAGACCTTTTGCCGTGGGCGACAGAATCGTGATTGAGTCCGGTGAGACCTGCACAGTGATGGATGTTGGACTGAGAAGCACAAAGCTTTACGATCTTGCCGAGCATAATGTAATTGTCCTGCCCAACAACAAGATTGCGAAAATGAAGGTCCTGAACCAGACACGGCCGGACGAGAGAGGGCGCGTATCGGTTGAAGTGGATGTAGCCTATGGTACGAGCATCCAGCAAGTGGAAGAGATTCTCTTCGATATCATAAGCTCACATCCTCACGTGCTGAAAGATGAGGATACCATGCCCTTCGTGAGGTTTTTGGGGTTCGGGGAGTCCAGTCTGAAATTCATGGCCAAGGGCTGGGTGGACAAGCTCGAGAACAAGTGGGGGACAGAGGCAGACCTCCGGAAGGAAATAGAGAGAAGGTTCGCGACGGAGGGCATCAGAATACCATTCCCCCAAAGAGTGGTATGGCTGGAGAAAGGGAAGGACTCGGGGATTGAACGTAGTTCCTGATTCTCTCGGGAATCTTGAGGAAAACCTTGTCGCTCACCCCCGATGTTGAATACGGATTGAGATGGAAACTTGAAGCATATGCTCTCGTTTCGTCTGCAGACAAAGATACCTATGCTCAATGCCGACCCCCGACGATCAAAAAGCCAGAATGTGATTTTTCTGTCTATGTTGACTCTTTCAACCGATATCAGGAATTCTATCGCAAGCTTTCGCGGCGTCCGTGTCAGTCCGCTTCTACAACCTCTGAGCGCTTCTCCAGCCTGAATCTCCTCACGAGCATGAGGATATCAGCGATGACCGCGCTCAGGAGCATCCACCAGACGAGGGATAGTAGGATGAGTCCCGAACCCATGGCTGGTGTTGGATCAAGGCTTCGAAATGACAGCGCGGGCCACCAGAAGAACCAATCCAAGAGGCCCGCCGAAGACTCCCCGTCTGGACTCCATATCCTTATGGCCAGGACCACGGCTAGGACGATGAAGACAATGATGAAGAGCAAGAACGTCCACTTGAAGAAGCGGGACTCCTTCTCGTCTCTGGGTCGGAAAACGCTGAAATCGGGCATCTTCCTCGAGAAATCATACCGTTGCGAGAATATGAACGTTCTGACGAAGGGTGACTGGTGACAAAGAAAACGGACTGTGTTCGCTGCCCACACCGTTGGCCGGTGAGCCAGAACATGATTCTGTCACCTTGATTAGCTCTTCAGAGGATACCAGGGAAGCATAAGGTTTCATGGCAGTTGATTCTCTAATCTGTAGAGATTGGGTGGACTCATAGGAACATGACCGTCAGACCGCTCAAAGGGCCAACCGTCTTGTCTAGAAACAACATTCGCCATTCCGATGCTCAAGATTCACTTACGCGAGTGACACCTACGTCGAGGGAAGCATCTGCCGCTTTCTGTATTGTCCTCCACTTCCTAGCTGGATGCCCGAGATTCGTTATTACTTTCTAGCTCTCGCCTCTCAAGCACCTGTAACTGCGCTCAGTTACACAGGCTATTTTATTGCCTTCGAGGTCGCATAACATTCACGGAGGTGAGACATGTTAGGCACCTGGAAAAGAATCAAAACGGCAATCAGGGAAGGAGAGCTGCCATGGATGCGGATCCTGGTCTTCGTGGTTGGCCTCCTCTGGCTCAACTCAGCGTTGCACAAACTGCTCGACCCCGGGTATGTTGGCGGATTCGCTGGAACGATGAGTTTCTTCGCACTTCAGAACCCTAACCAGTGGTACGCTGATTTCCTCACTGGCTTTGTCGTTCCGAACGCGGTGGCATTCGCTTGGGCCATCGTAATCGGACAGCTACTCGTTGCTCTTTCGTTCATATTCGGTGGTCTTACAAGGATAGGCGCTATCGGCGGCATTCTGCTGAGCGTGAATTTCTTCTTCGCCGCTGGTCATCTCAGTCCGTCCACATGGAGCATAAATCTCTTGCTCATTGCACTGCAGGTAGTCTTCCTTCTCTCAAGGGAAGCGAAGACATTGAGCGTCGATCAGCTCATCCAAGCGAAACTGACAAAGAGGTTCAAAGCAAGCGGGAAGAAGGCTCTTGAGATATTCCTCGGGGCTCCATCATTCTCAGTCGCTGCCAAAGGAAGCGAGTCACGTCGGATTCTCCAATCTGCCAGACCTGGGAAGGACTACTAGGGACATGATCGGACTACACAAAGTCCTCTACGATATCACATTTGCCATTCAAAGAGGTCGAGGACTCTCGTGTTCGCAAAGCTGCACCGAGGGAGGTATATGCCACTCCGCGTGACTATTGAGCGTTCGGAATGCATCTCATGTGGTAGTTGCCAAGAGGAGTGCCCACAGGTCTTCGAGCTAAGCCCAAATGACGACCTTGCTCAGGTCGTGTCCAATCACAAGGAGGGCAATGATCCGGGAGAGGGCACGGTCCCAGACGACCTTGAGGAATGCATCAGGTCAGCGGCGGATGCCTGTCCGGTTGAGATAATCAGCGTGGAAGAGTAACCCGGGCGGTATCGCCCTTGATGGCGACAGGGCAACGCAGCCGACCTAGTCACGAAGCAGCACAAGGACAGCATCTACTCGATATGACTCGTGAAGGACTCGTGGAGCTTTGGGGAGCAGACGACTATGACCGCTCGGTCGAGCTTGTGGTCGTTGATTGATTTCTGGAAGGAATCCTTTCCCGCCGGAGCGCAGAGGTGGGCTTGGTTTTCGACAAAAGAAACGTCATCTAGGGTCCCGGCCTCCTTGGTCACTTTGTCAGTGTCGATGTAGTTGGAGATGTTCCCGTTGCAGCCGCGGACGAATACACCGATCCTCACCGTCTTCCCCCGGAGAGCCGTATAACCAGAATGCTGAACGTGAACCTCGAATGGGTCGCCTATCACGACTGTGTCCTTGAATTCTTGGCGGTTGAACTTGAGCATGAGTATGTCTC